>NZ_AQOK01000784.1:0-3826 GCF_000364645.1 Xanthomonas sp. SHU 308
CTGCGGCCGCGCACCAGCTTCGTCGGCAGCACCGTCAGCGAATACGCCTGGCTGCCGCGCGCGGCCGACCCGGTGCAGTTACCGCGGCAGTGGCGTACGCAACTGGGCCGGCGCCGCGCGCTGATGATCGTCAAGGACGTGCCGCAGCGCTCGCCGCTGCTGGATGAGGCCGACAACGCCTGGGCGCAGGCGTTCCTGGACGCCTGCGAGCGCAACGGCTACGTGCTGCTGCGCGGGCAGGCGCTGGCCTGGGTGCCGATCGACTTCGCCTCCACCGACGAGTACCTGGCGCGGCTCTCGCGCGGGCGCCGGCGCAACATCCGCCGCAAGCTGCGCTCGCGCGCCGATCTGGAGATCGAGGTGCTGCCGACCGGCCCGGCCTTCGCCGACCCGGCGCTGCGCGCGCACTGCTATGCGCTGTACCAGGAGGTGTACGCGCAGAGCGAGATCCATTTCGACCTGCTGACCGAGCCGTTCTTCGACGCACTGCTGACCGACGCCGACTCGGGCGGGCAGGTATTCGTGTATCGGCACCAGGGCCGCATCATCGGCTGGAACCTGTGCTACGTGCACGAGGGCCGGCTGCTCGACAAGTACATCGGCCTGCACTACCCGGATGCGCGCGACCACAACCTGTACGCGCTGAGCTGGATCGAGAACCTCGACTATGCCTGCCGCCATGGCCTCACCGCCTACGTCGCCGGCTGGACCGATCCGGAGGTGAAGGCCCAGCTCGGCGCCAGCTTCACCTACACCTGGCATGCGGTGTACCTGCGCAATCCGTTGCTGCGCGCCGTGCTGCGGCGGCTGCGGCCGCTGTTCGAATCCGACGACGTCGGGCAGGCCGCCGATACCGCCGAGGAGGACTGAGATGCGCACCCCGGTCCTGCTCGATCTCGATGATTCGCTGGGCGCCGTGCCCGATGCCGTGCGCCTGCCGTTGCGCGACTGGTGCGATGGTCTGCGCTTCGCCTGCTCGATGGCGCGGCTGCGCCGCTTCGGCGCGGCGCTGGAGCAGGCGCTGCCGGCGCAGTACGGCACCGTGCTGCTGGGCAGCGGCGATTTCCATCACCTGAGCCTGCCGTTGATCGTACGCCTGGCGCAGCGCGCGCAGGCGCCGTTGCGGGTGGTGGTGTTCGACAACCATCCGGACAACATGCGCTTCCCGTTCGGCGTGCACTGCGGCTCGTGGGTGCGCCGCATCGCCGCGCTGCCGCAGGTGGCGCAGGTCGAGGTGGCCGGCATCACCTCCGGCGACGTCGGCCCCGGCCATGCCTGGGAAAACCACCTGTTGCCGCTGTACCGCGGCAAGCTGCGCTACTGGTGCAGCGGCGTGGACGTGGGCTGGGCGCGGCGGCTGGGCCTGGGCCAGGCGGTGCGCGGCTTCGACAGCGTGAGCGAACTGAGCGACGCCTTCGTCGAGCACTTGCGGCGCACGCCGATGCCGACCTATCTGTCGCTGGACAAGGACGTGCTGGATCCGCAGGACGTGCGCACCAACTGGGACCAGGGCCAACTGCGCGTGCCGCAGTTGCTGCAGGCGATCGAGGCGTTGCGCGGACAGGTGTGCGGCAGCGACATCACCGGCGAAGTCTCGCTGGCCCATTACCCGCAATGGTGGAAGCGCAAGCTGGCGGCGCTGGATGCGCAGCCCGAGCCGTCGCCGGCGGACCTGGCGGCGTGGCAGGCGCAGCAGCACGCGTTGAACCTGCGGCTGCTGGCGGCGCTGGACGTGGTCAGCGTATCTAAATGATTGATTGAGGTGCGCGCGCTGTTTTGGATCAAGGTGGTTCGAATCTGCTCGAAGCGCCTATCAAAAGGCACTGCTGTATAAGAGGGTTGCCAAAACGCCGGGGCGACATATTCGTCGGCCCCGACATGTCAATTCGATGTGCTTGGCTATGAAGCCGTTTTGCACGCTAAACCACTGGGTGGATTAACTTGTTTGCTCTGGGGGGCCTACGTCGACAACTGGCATTTTTCCCCCGCAGCTTCCATAGCAGCCGCCTCCAATTAGGATGCCGCCACCGCTACCACTGCCTACATTGCCGCCGCCACCACCACCACCACTATTATTCGAAGCTTGACCTTGCAGCTCCTTGGCCACTTCCTTTGCGGTTTTGCCACACGGCTTTTCAATATAGACAATATTTCGCCCTGAGTGCATCAGCATTTTGAATGTGTAGGCGACATAGCCTTTGTAGGAGTTGTTTACCCATGTGCCTTCGCCGAGAACTTTTGATGCAGATGCATCGAGTTTCGACATAAAGGCGGCATTTGCCGGGTTGGAGTAGTCGCTGAACTTTGGTAGGTCGCCTAGAGTTACCGAAATCGGTGGCAATGGGGGCATGGGGAGCTCGGAGCATGCTAGTGCTACACCCATGATCCCACTAAAAGATAGTAGTGCAATTCCATATTTCTTTTGCATAAAATTCATTCCTTTTTTGTGGATTTACTGTGCGCCAATGGGGCGCTTGTCTAATTTTGGATCTATTCCATATTTCGACTTGTACATATTGTTGATCGCGTCATTTATTCGCAATGCTTCCGACTCTCCTAATGTCCTTTGCTGGGTCGATAATGGTTTTGTAATCATTGCGTCTCTGGTGATTCCGGCGCGGGTATCTCCTCGCATTTCTAAAACGCGGGACAAAGCATAGGCTGCAACTGGATCTCCATTGGATGCTCCGCCTTGATAGGAGGCAAGCATATTTAGGGCAAAAAGATTTCCTTCTGCGCCTGCGTCTATGAGGCGTTGCTGTGCCTGTTGATCGGTTGGCAACAAGCGCGCATCCAATATTGCCTTCGCTGCCATGTCTCCGGCGTCTGCTGCTTCTTTCAAAAGAGCTTCCGGGGCTGTCATATAGGCCTCCCATTGTTTTTCATTGGGGTAGCCGTGGCGATCCAGCCAAGCCTGTTCGGCTTTGCTTTCTGCAAAAAATGGATCGTTCTCGAAGCTCATTCCTCTTCGCGTTTGCGGTACTTCGGGGAACGGGTGCCTTATGGATTTTTTTGCAGGTCTCGATGGCCCGCTTTTTTCTTCTTCTTTTCCAGTCGCTGAAATTTCGGGCTTTAATGATTTTTCGCTGGATTCAGCGGAGTTTGTAAGCTGTGCCTGACTGAGCGAATTTTCATTGTTTTCTTTCTTTTGAAAGAAAAATATTGCAACAATGCTGGCGAATGCCACAGTGGCGGCTAGCCAAATAGTCCTTTTCATTTTTTCTCCAGATAATTCTTTAAATTCAGGGTTCTACATTAACTTCAGCGCGTTTTTTTGTAATAATTTTACGCGTCTCTTAGCCGTGTAGATTATCCGCAGACACCAGCAAGCACAATATCCACGGGCGCTAGTTTCTGACAGGAAACGGCGCAGGCCGCCTGCAGCGTGGCCACGATGGTCTCGAAGCGCGCCTCGTCCAGCCAGGGGCTGTTGCTGATGCTCAGGCAGCGCGCGGCGAAATCGCTGGCGTTGGGCATCGGCGTGCGTTCGACGATGCCGTCCAGGTAGTCGTAGTCGGGCAGGGCATGCACGAACGGCACCGCCACCCCGAGTCCGCGCGGCCACAGCGCATCCAGCACCGATTCGCGTGCGGCGGCATCGGGCAGCAGCACCATCAGGATCGGCCAGCTGCCCTGGGCGCCGGGGGTATCGGCGATCACGCTCAGGCCGGGGATGCTGGCCAGGCGTGCGCTGCGGCGCCGGCCCTGTTCGCGGATCTGCGCAAGAAATGCCGGCCAGCGGGCGCTGGCGCGCACGCCGACGCCTTCGCGCCAGGCGCCGACCGCGTGCTGGGCGATGGCCGTGCCGAAGCGGTCGCCGGCCGCG
>NZ_AQOK01000785.1:0-339 GCF_000364645.1 Xanthomonas sp. SHU 308
GACCAGCACGCGCCGCCCGCGCAGCGGCCAGCCCTGCTTGGCCAGCGCCTGCGCGCCGCCGGCGCCGGTGACGCCGGGCAACGTCCAGCCCGGGAACGGCAACAGCAATTCGCGCGCGCCGGTGGCCAGCACCAGCGCGTCGTAGCCCAGCCAGCGCGGGCCATCGGGGCCATCGGTGAGCAACTGCCGGTCCTGCGCCAGCAGCACCTGGGTCTGCGGCAGGAAGGTCACCGCGCTGGCCGCCAGTTGCGCCAGCGTGCGCGCGGCCAGGCGCGGCGGCGCCTGGGCCACGTCGTGGCGCCAGATCTGCCCGCCGGCACGCGCCTGCAGATCGACCAG
>NZ_AQOK01000786.1:0-639 GCF_000364645.1 Xanthomonas sp. SHU 308
TCGGGCGCGGCGCTCTCGGGCTTGTTGCAGCCGGTCAGCGCGGCGCTCACGGCCAGGGTCAACAGCAGCATCTTGGGATTGCGAAGGGTCACAGGCAGGCTCCAGGCCGACGTGGATAAAGGAATGGCCCGCACGGGCCGTGGCGAGACTCTACGCCGCCACTGCAGGTTTCAGGGGTGTCGAAGGTCATGGGTGGCCCTGGCCATTGGGCCGCAGGACGGGGTCGCCGCCTGCCGTCGGCAGGTCCGCCGGCGCTGGCTTACCATGCGGCCATGACCCGCGAACCGCCATGCGATGCCCTGATCGTCGGCGCCGGCCACAACGGCCTGGTCTGCGCCGCCTACCTGGCGCGGGCCGGCTGGAAGGTGACGGTGCTGGAACGGCGCGGCGTGGTCGGCGGCGCCGCGGTGACCGAGGAGTTCCACCCCGGGTTCCGCAACTCGGTGGCGTCCTACACGGTGTCGCTGCTGCAGCCGAAGGTGATCGCCGACCTGGATCTGGCCGGCCACGGCCTGCGCATCGTGCCGCGCCGGCGCAACAACTTCCTGCCATTGCCGGACGGACGCTACCTGCTGACCGGCGCCGGCCACACTCAGGCCGAACTGGCCAGGTTCTCCGCGCGCGACGCCGCGCGCCTGC
>NZ_AQOK01000787.1:0-4508 GCF_000364645.1 Xanthomonas sp. SHU 308
GCATCGCCGACGTGCTGCGCGCGCTGGCGTTGCAGCCGCCCCCCAACGTCACCGATGGCGGCTGGCTGCAGGCACTGCCCGAGCTGCTGCGCGCCGGCCGCCTCGGGCGCCGCCTGCATGCGCTGGATGCGGAGCTGCGCCAGGACCTGCTGGACCTGTTCACCATCTCCGCCGCCGAGTATCTGCAGCGCTGGTTCGAGAGCGACGCGGCGCAGGCGCTGTTCGGTTTCGACGGCATCGTCGGCAACTACGCCAGCCCGTACACGCCGGGATCGGCCTACGTGCTGCTGCACCACGTGTTCGGCGAGAGCAACGGGGTCAAGGGCGCCTGGGGCCATGCGCTGGGCGGCATGGGCGCGATCACCCAGGCCATGGCCCGTGCGGCCACTGCGGCCGGTGCACGCATCCGCACCGATGCGGGCGTGCGCGAGATCCTTGTCGAGGGAGGACGCGCGGTCGGCGTGGTCACCGAGCAGGGCGAGCGCCTCCGGGCGCGGCACGTGGTCGCCAACGTCAATCCCAAGCTGCTGTACGAACGCCTGCTCGATCCGGCGCACGTGCCGGCCGCCACCCGCGAGCGCATGGCGCACTGGCGCTGCGGTTCCGGCACGTTCCGCATGAACGTGGCGCTGTCGCGGCTGCCCAGTTTCAGCGCGCTGCCGGGGCCGGGCGACCATCTCACCGCCGGCATCGTGCTGGCGCCAAGCCTGGACTACATGGACCGCGCCTACCACGACGCGCGCCGGCACGGCTGGTCGCGCGAACCGATCGTCGAACTGCTGATTCCCAGCACCCTGGACGATGGCCTGGCGCCGCCCGGCCAGCACGTGGCCAGCCTGTTCTGCCAGCACGTCGCGCCGCAGTTGCCGGACGGGCGCAGCTGGGACGCGCACCGCGAGGAGGTCGCCGACCTGATGATCGCCACCGTCGAGCGCTACGCGCCGGGCTTCGCCGCCTCGGTGCTGGGCCGGCAGGTGCTGAGCCCGCTGGACCTGGAGCGCACCTTCGGGTTGATCGGCGGCGACATCTTCCACGGCGCGCTGAGCCTCAACCAGTTGTTCAGCGCCCGGCCGATGCTCGGCCAGGCGGCGTACCGCGGTGCGATTCCCGGCCTGTTCCTGTGCGGCTCCGGCACCCATCCCGGCGGCGGCGTGACCGGCGCGCCCGGCCACAATGCGGCGATGGCGCTGTTGCGGCGTTAGGGTCGGTCGAGGCGCCAAGCTGGCTACTGGCGGATAGATATTCGTGCGGGGCGTAGGCCGGGCAGGGGGCAGCGGTGAGCCTGATGGCAGCTGATCGCTGGATCGGCAGGCGCCGCATGCGCGCACGGCCGGCGCGATGACCTGATCTGCCGACGCTTGCCGTGGTCCTGGTTTTCTTCACGAAGGCGGTCTATGCCACGGGAGTCGGTCGAGCACGTCGGCTACATCGTGATCTTTTTCGATCGCGGCTTGGCCGGCGCCTGAACAACAACCTGTTTCCGTCAGTGCTGGACGAAGCCTTCAGAACTACATCGTCCGTCGACTCACGACGACAACACCATGCGCGGATGCACTTTCCTGTCTCTTGACCACGCTGTTTCAAACAAAAAAGGGGCGGCCAATGGCCGCCCCTTCGATTGCTGCAAAAACGACTGTTTAGAACTTGTACTGCACGCGGGCGAAGACCGTGCGGCCGTACCAGTCGTACTGCGATGCGTACAGCGGCGTGTTGCCGTAGCGCGTGCCGGCGCCGGTGGAGATTAGGTCCGGCGCCTTGTCGAACAGGTTACGCACGCCGACCATGATGCCCCAGTCGCCCTGTTCGTAGGCAACGGACGCATTGTGCAGGACCTGCCAGCCGGCCTTGATATCGCGCGTCGCATCCGGGTAACCCTGGTAGGTGAAGGTCGGATCCAGATCGCGATTGTGCGTGCTGCTGACGTAGCTGGCCTGGTAGCTGAAGGTCCAGTCGCCACGCTTCAGGTCCGCCGACAACAGGCCGACCGTCTTCGGACGGCCGATGTAGCCGACCTGGTCGCTGTTGGTGAGGCCGCTCTCCGCCGCACTGTCGAACAGCTGTAGCACGTCTTCCATCGTGTACGTGACCTGGGCCTCCAGCGATAGCTTGCCGAAGGAAAAGTCATTGTCGTAATTCATCTGCAAGTCGTAACCGCGGGTGCGCTCGCGGTTGATGTTGATGTACTTGTTGTAGATGGTGGTGATGTTGTTCGGCGCGGCTGGATCGGTCGGGCTATTACGGATGAATTGATCGCAGAACCTGTTCGGATACACCGCCGAGCCGTAGCAGCCGTTGATGATGTCCGACTCGTTCAGCTGCGCGATTTCGCCGCGGATATTGTAGTCGAAGTAATCGAGCGCCACGCTCAGGTTGGCGAACTCGGGCGTCCACACCAGGCCGAGCGTCTTGGCCTTGGAGGTTTCCGGCTTCAGCGCGCCCTTGCCCCCCCCGCTGTAGACGATCGCCGATGAGCCGCCGCCCGCATAGTCCGCGGGAATGCCGGCCGCGCCACAGTTCTGCCGGAGGAAGGTGTTGCTGCTTTCACCCCACAGGATGCAAGGATCGATTGCCGTCTGTGAAAGGAAGCCGCTCTGGTTGCCAAGATACAGCTCGTAAAGGCCCGGCGCGCGATACGAGGTGCCGATGCTGCCGCGCACGCGCACGGACGGGACGATCTGCCAGTTCAGGCCGGCCTTCCACACCTCGTCCGAATCGGCGACCGAGTTGTACTTGAACGCGCGGCCGGACAGGTTGACTGACAACGATTCGATGCCCGGCTTGTTCTTGAGCAGCGGCACGTCGAACTCCACGAAGGCTTCTCGGACATTGTCCGTACCCTTCGTGTCCCCCGCCGAAGTTGAACTCCAAACATCGCCCGCCTTGGTCAGCGCATCGGGTTCGTCATCGATTTTGGTATGGCGATACTCGACGCCGAATGCAGCACCGACATCGCCCGCGGGAAGCGCGAACAGGTTGCCTGTGACCACTGCGTTGACCACGGCCTGGTCGTAGGTGGTGTTGCCCTTCGTGTTGACCCCGATGGCATTCTCCAGTTCGCGCATGCGCGCGCCGTTGAGGAAGCCCGGATCGAAGTAGTTCACCGGTGCGTCACCGCTGTTGTCGTAACCTAGGTCACCCGTACGGGAAGTCTGGATCGCGTTGCTCTCGTAGTCACCGTCGGACCGCGAGTAGCTGGCGTTGACCTCCCAGGTCCAGCTGTCGCTTCCCTTGAAGGCGCCGTCCAGCTTAGTGCTGCCATAGAAGTAATCGACGGTGATCTTCTGGTCGCTCCGATACGGCATGATCGGCTGGTAAAACTTACCGTTGGCCTGGTTGGCAACGACCGGGAAGAACTGCCGGTAGCTGTGCGTGCGAGTCTCGCGGCGGTTGTACAACCACTGCGTCTTCCAGTTGAAGCTGTCGAAGCCGAAGTCGCTGGCGCCGTACAGGCTGATGCGCTCGCGCTGGTTGATGGCTTGCGTGGTGTTGTAGAACGGGAAGTTCAGCACGTCCTCATAGTAGGCCTGCGGCGAGTTGGCGTAGGTCCTGCTGGGACGCGGGCGCGGCCGGTAGCCCGGGAACGGACCCACGGTGCTGCCGTCCGGCGACGGCACGTAGCGGACACTCGGGTTGAAGTAGTCGATGATGGTATTGGCGTAGAGGTTGCCGGACGAGCACCCACCCAGGTTGGTGCCGCCGATGATCGAACGGTCCTGACGGTCGATGCGCTTGCCGTCTGTGCCCCAGATGCGGTCTTGGGCGCAGCGCAGGAAGTCGCGATCACCGAACTCCAGCGCGTTCAGCCGATCCCATTGCACGGCACCGACGATGCTGCCGTCGCTGAAGCTTTTGCCGGCAGCGAACGAAGCGGAGAACTGCTCGCCTCCGCCATGCTGTGGCACGCTCATGGTGTAGTCCATGATCGGCTTGTCGATGCTCTTGCGGGTGATCAGATTGACCACGCCGGCGACTGCATCGGAGCCATAGATGGACGATGAGCCGTCCTTGACGATTTCGATGCGCTGAAGGATGACCTTGGGGATAACGTTCAGGTCGAATGAGCCGACCTGTCCTCGCGTTCCCGCCGGACCGGGGCGCTGACCATCGAGCAGGATCAGTGTGCGGTTCGCGCCGAGGCCGCGTAGCGACACGGTCTGCACGCCGGTGCCGCCTTCGACGACGAATCCGCCAAACTGGTTGTTGATCTGTGTGGAACTGGCAGCGGCAGCCGAGGTCTGCAGGAAGTCGGCAACGTCGAACTTGCCGGCTGAAATGCTCTTGTCGATCGAGATCACCTGGACCGGCGAAGCGGTTTCGTACTCGGGGCGCTTGAGCAGCGATCCTGTCACAGAAACAGCATCGAGATCCTTGGTCTTGGCTGCCTCCTTGGAAGTGGCCTTTGCCTGGTCGTCGGATCCAGCCTGACCATTGGCCAGAGTGTCCTGCGCAAAGGCGGGCGCGGCTTGCAGCGCCGCGATCACGGCAATTGCCAGCGGCAGGCGCCGCAA
>NZ_AQOK01000788.1:0-2336 GCF_000364645.1 Xanthomonas sp. SHU 308
CGAAGCGCCGGTGCCGCCCGCCGCCGGGCCGCGCGGCGTGCTGCGCGTGCTCGATGCGCTGGCGCGCTGGTATGCGCAGCCGCCGCAGGACGATGCTGGCCTGAGCATGGCGCTGGATCACGCGGCCAAGCTGCTGCGCCCGGGATCGCGCCTGACCGTGCTGGCCGATCCGGCCAGTGCGCAGGCCGTGCCCGCCGCGCGCTGGGCCGGGCTGGCGCTGCACAACGAAGTGGAGTTGCTGCTGCTCGTCGATCCGCTGGAAGTGCATCCGCCACGTGCCGCCCTGCCGTTCTGGGCAAGCGGCCGCCGCGTGGAGGTGGATCTGCTGGCGAGCACCGCGCAACAGCGCTGGCGTGCGCAATTCGTGCAGCCGTTGGAAACCCTGGCGGCGGAACTGCCGGGCCGCGGCGTGCAGGTGCGGGTGTTGCTGAGCGACGCACCCAGCGAGTCGTGGTTGCTGCCGGTGCAACGGGGGGCGTCGGCATGAGCCCGCAGCAATTGCCCCTGCGCGATGTGCATCTGCCGCCGGCACCGGCCTGGTGGCCGCCCGCACCGGGCTGGTGGATGCTGGCGGCGGTGCTGCTGCTGACGCTCGGCGTGGCGCTGTTGGTATGGATGCGCCGGCGCCGGCGCGAGCAGCGCTGGCAGCGTCAGTTCGATGCGGCGACGCGTACGGGCGAACCGCCGGCGCAGGTGGCCGCGGTCTCGGAGCTGCTGCGGCGCGCGGCGCAACGCCGCGATCCGGCCGCTGCGGCGCTGCAGGGCGAAGAGTGGTTGCGGTTCCTTGATGGCGGCGACAAACACCAGGCGTTCTCCGCCGGCCCCGGCCGCGTGTTGCTCGACGGTGGCTACCGCCCCAGCCTCGACCCGGCGCAGGTGCAGACATTGCTGCCGCTGGCGCGGCGCCGGTTCCTGGCGCTGATGGCGGCGGCGCGGCGTGGAGGACGGCGATGAGCCTGCTGTCGTCGTCGTGGCAGAGCCTCAGCGACCTGCTGGCCGGTTTCGCCTGGCCGTGGATGTGGCTGGCGATGCCGCTGCCCCTGCTGGCCAATCTGCTGCTGCCGGCACGGCGCGGCAATGCGCCGGCCTTGCGCGTGCCCTATGGCGAGCGCCTCCAGGCCGTAGCCGCCGCGCCGGCACGCGGCGGGCTGTGGCGCGCCAGCGTATGGCTGGCCTGGTTGGCCTGGTTCTGCCTGTGCGCGGCGGCGGCGCGGCCGCTGCAACTGGGCGAACCCATCGCCCCACCGCAGCAGGCGCGGCAACTGATGCTGGCGGTGGATCTGTCCGGCAGCATGAGCGAGCCGGACATGACCCTGGGCGGGCGCGTGGTCGATCGTCTGACCGCGGCCAAGGCGGTGCTGGCCGACTTTCTCGATCGCCGCGATGGCGACCGCATCGGCCTGCTGGTGTTCGGCCAGCAGGCGTATGCGCTGACTCCGTTGACTGCGGATCTGGCCACGGTGCGCGACCAGTTGCGCGACAGCGTGGTAGGCCTGGCCGGGCGCGAGACCGCGCTGGGCGATGCGATCGCGCTGGCGGTCAAGCGCCTGCGCGAGCAGAAGCAGGGCGAGCGCGTGCTGATCGTGCTCACCGACGGCGTCAACACCGCCGGCGTGCTCGATCCGCTGAAGGCCGCCGAACTGGCCAAGGCCGAACACGTGCGCGTGTACACCATCGCCTTCGGTGGTGATGGCGGCATGTCGCTGTTCGGTCTGCCGATCCCCGGCAGCGGCGGCGACGACCAGGTCGACGAGGACACGCTGCGCAAGATCGCGCAGGACACCGGTGGGCGCTTCTTCCGCGCCCGCGATACCGCTGAGCTGGCGTCGATCTACGCCGAACTGGACCGGCTCGAGCCGGTGCGTTCGGCCGGTCCTGCGGTGCGGCCGCGGATCGAGCGCTACGCCTGGCCGCTGGCGGCGGCGCTGGCGCTGGCGTTGCTGTCCTTCATCTGGCCCTGGAGGCGGCAATGACCCGCGCGATGGAGTTCCTCCAGGCATTGCACCTGTTGCGCCCCGAATGGCTGTGGGCGCTGCTGTTGCTGCCGTTGCTCGGCTGGAGCTGGTGGCGCCGGCGGCGGCGCCATGACATCTGGCGGCGCACGGTGGACCCGCATCTGCTGCCGCATCTGCTCGCGCGTGGCGATGCCAAGGGCAGTGCCGGCCTGTTGCTGGGCGCGCTGGGCTATGCGCTGGCGGTGCTGGCGCTGGCCGGACCGAGCTGGCGCCAGGAACAGCAGCCACTGTGGCAGGCGCGCACGCCGTTGGTGATCGCGCTGGACCTGTCCGCGCAGATCGACGCGCGCGACCTGCCGCCGTCGCGGCTGCTGCAGGCGC
>NZ_AQOK01000789.1:0-26191 GCF_000364645.1 Xanthomonas sp. SHU 308
AGCTGGCGCGGCTGCTGCACGAACGCGCCGGCGGCGAAGTGGCGCTGGTGGCCTACGCTGGCGAGCCGTACACGGTGGCGCCGCTGACCGACGATGCGGCGAACGTGGGCCTGTTCCTCGACGCGCTGTCGCCGCAGGTGATGCCGGTGGCGGGGCAGCGCACCGACCTGGCGATCGATTGGGCGGCGCAGTTGCTGCGCCAGGCCGGCTTCTCCCGCGGCGACATCCTGGTGCTCAGCGACCAGGCCGACGCGCAGGCGCAGCAGGCCGCGGCGCGCGCGGCCAGGCAGGGCTATCACGTGTCCGCGCTTGGGCTGGGCACGGCGCAGGGCGCGGCCTACCGCGACGACCAGGGTCGGCTGTCGCACGCGCAACTGGATGCGGGGGCGCTACGCGCGCTGGCGGAAGCGGGCGCGGGCCGCTACGCGGCGTTGACGCCAGACGATACGGATCTGCGCGCGCTGGGCGTGCTGCGGCCGCAGGAAGCGGACGCCACGGCGGCCGACGAAAGCCATGGCCGCGTGTGGCTCGATCAAGGCTATTGGTTGCTGCCGCCGCTGATGCTGCTGGCCTTGCTCGCGTTCCGCCGTCGCGGTGGCGCCGCGGTGCTGCTGCTGGTGTTGGCGCCGCTGGCGATGCCGCTACCGGTGCATGCGCAGGCTCAGGCGCCAGCGCCAGCACAGACGCCGACACTCGGTCCTGTCGCAGGCGGGTGGTGGGAACGTGCCGACCAGGTCCGCCAGCAACGGCTCGATGCAGGCGTGCAGGCCTACCGCAAGGGCGATTTCGCCGCCGCGCAACAGCAGTTCGAAGGCATCGACAGCGACGCCGGCTGGTACAACCTCGGCAATGCGCTGGCACGGCAGGGCCGTTACGACGAGGCGATCGACGCCTACGACAAGGCGCTGAAACTGCATCCGCAGATGGCCGATGCGATCGCCAACCGCGCCGCGGTGGAGGCCGCGCGCAAGCGCCAGTCGTCGCAGGACTCCAAGTCCGGCCAGCAGGGCAAGGACGGCCAGCAGCAGAAGAGCGGGCAGTCGCAGAACGGCCAGCAACAGAACGGTCAACAGCAAAACGGTCAACAGCAGGCGGGTCAGCAGCAGAACGGCGCCCAGCAGAACCCGCAGCAGAAGAACCAGCAGCAAAACGGCCAGCAGCGCGACGGCCAGCAGGGACGCGATGGCGCCAAGGACGCGCGGCAGGCGCCGCCGAAGCCGGGCGATGCACAGGCGCAACAGCAGGCCGATGCGGCGCAGCGCCAGCAGATGCAGCAGGCGATGGCACAGCAGGGCGGCACCGACAAACAGGCCGCCGAGCGCGCCGCTGCCGCCGCGAACGAGACGCCGCAGCAACGCGAGCAGCGTCAGGCGGTCGAGGCGTGGCTACGGCGGGTGCCGGACGATCCGGGCAATCTGCTGCGCGCCAAATTCAGGCTGGAACACGAACGCAGGCAGCGGGAACAAGAGCCATGATCCACTTCGAGCGACTCGGCCAGGGGGCCCGCGCCTGCGCGGTGCTGATGGTGTTGGCCGCGCTGCTGCTGGCGCTGCCGGCGGCTGCCGCCACGCGCGCGTGGCTGGATCGCGACAACGTCGGCGCCGGCGAGGGCGTGACCCTCAACATCGAGACCGACCAGGCGGCGGCCACGCCGGACTACGCGCCGCTGCGCGCGGATTTCGCGCTCAGCAACGAGGTCAAGAGCCGGCAGATGCAGATCGTCAACGGCGCGGTCTCGTCGAAGTCCTTGTTCGGGGTGATGCTGACGCCGCGCAGCACCGGCACGCTGGAGATTCCGTCGCTGCAGGTCGGCAACGAACGCACCGCGCCCTTGCGGCTGGAGGTGGCCGCGGCCAGTGCCGCCGCGCCGGCCACCGCCAATGCCGACGTGCCCGCGCAGGTGGGCAACGCCGACGTATTCGTGCAGACCGTCGTCGACGACGCGCGGCCCTACGTGCAGCAGAGCGTGGGCGTGGTGGTGCGGCTGTATCTCGGTGTGCCGCTGAGCTCGGGCGAGCTGGACCTGGACGCGCCGGCCGGCGCGTCGCTGCAGCGCGTCGGCGACGACATCCAGAACCGCCGTCAGATCGACGGGCGCATGTACACGGTGGTCGAGCGGCACTACCTGCTGGTGCCCGAGCGCAGCGGCTCGCTGCTGTTGCCGGGCGCGCGCTTCAGCGGCCGCGGCCCCACCGGCTTCTTCGACGACTACTTCGGCCGAGGCGGCGAACTCAATGCGCGCGGCACCGCGCAGACCCTGCAGGTGCGCGCGCAGCCGGCCAATGCGCCGCAGCCGTGGCTGCCGCTGCACGAACTGCGCCTGCGCTACACCGCCACGCCGCAGCGTGCCAAGGCCGGCGAGGCTGCCGACATCGTGGTCGAGGCCACGGCACGTGGTGCGACCCAGGCGCAGTTCCCCGAACTGCCCACGCCCAGTGTCGATGGCGCGCAGGTGTTCGCCGAGCCGCCGCAGGTGCAGGAACGCTTCGTCGACGGCGGGCCGCAGGTGACCGTCAGCCGTCGCTACTCGATCGTGCCGCAGGCGGCTGGCCCATTGCTGGTGCGCGGCCTGCGCATGCCGTGGTGGGACGTGGGCGCTGGCGCTGCGCGCGAGGCCAGCCTGCCGGATCTGACCCTGCAGGTGCAGCCCGGACAAGGCGTGCCTGCGCCGGCCCCCGCCCCGGTCACCCCCGCGGCGCCGACGCTGAGCGCGGTTCCCGCCGACAATGCGGTGGCGCCGACGCATACCCTGCGGGGATGGCTCGCCTCGTCGCCGCTGTGGATGGCGCTGGCCGCGGGTTTTGCGGTGCTGTGGCTGGCGACCCTGGTCTGGGCCTGGCGCCGCTTGCGCCGTGCACGCGGCGTTGCAGCGCTGCCGGGCTCGGCGGCCAACGCTGCGCCGGGTGCGACATCGGCACCCGCGACGGCGCGCGCCGCATTGCCGGAATTGCGCAAGGCCCTGGACAGCGGCGGTCTGGACGAGGTCGCCGCGATCCTGTGCGCGCAGGCCGGCGTCGCCGACCTGGATACGGTGGTGCAGCGTCTGGACGATCCGGCGCAGCGCGACGCGGTGCTGCGCATGCAGCACGCACGCTGGGGCGGTGGCGGCGATGTGACCGGTGCGCGCGCCGCGTTGCGTCAGGCGTTCTGGGCCGGACCGCGCTGGCGCGCTACGTCGCGCAAGCAAGACAAGGACGAGCTGCCGCCGCTGTATCCGCGTGATGCGTGAGGCATTGGCGCTTGCGGCCCGCGATTGGTGGGCGCTGTGACGCGGGTGTTTGCCGACGAGGACGCGGTGGTGCCGGACGATGGCGCCGCTTGCTCAGTCGAGGAAGCGCATTCCCGCATACGGCCGCGCGCGACACGAGGCCAGCCGCGAATGCAGGTCGCCGACATGCGCCTCCAGGCGATGCCCATCCGGATCGAGGAAATACAGCGAGTCGCCTTCGCTGCGATTGCGCTGCCACAGCGGCACTGCGTGATCTTGCAGGCGCTGGGCAAAGTCGGCGAAGGCGTCGGTGGCGATGGAGAACGCATAGTGCGTGTAGTCGGCCGACGCGGGGCCGCGCTGCGGGTCCAGCGACAGGCAGAGCCACAGTTCGCCCAGACTCAGGTAGGCGCCGTGGTCCCAGCACGCATGCGCGCGCAGACCGAGGACATGCCGGTAGAACTCCAAGCTGCGCTCCACATCGCGCACGGCCAGCGTGAGGTGGTTGAATCCGGTCAGCATGGGCGGCGTTCGAGATGGTTGATGTGGGCACTTTAGCGTCTGCGCCGTAGGCACGCTGGCCGCCCTATGGCCCTGCTGCGGGGCGCAGGGCGGACACCGGTCATGCGATGACTTGAGAACGGCCAGTGTGGGTTTGTTAAGCTTCACGCTTCTTCTGGCCAGGCGCTGCTCATGACCGACACCCCCGTGAAGGCCGAAACCGGCATGCCGTTGCATTGGAAAATGGCGATCGGCTTCGTCCTTGGGCTGGTGCTGGGGCTGGCGGTGCACATGAGCGTAGGCGGCGATGCGGACTGGGTGCAGGCGCTGACCAAGTACCTCACCACGCCGTTCTCCAAGCTGTTCCTCAATCTGATCTTCATGCTGATCGTGCCGCTGCTGTTCTCGGCGCTGGTGATGGGCATTTCGGAGATGGGCGACATCCGTGCGCTCGGCCGGATCGGCTGGAAGACGCTGGGCTACACGGTGGTGCTGTCGGGTGTGGCGGTGCTGCTGGGTCTGGTGCTGGTGAACGTGCTCAAGCCGGGCATCGGCGTGGATCGCGAGCTGGCGCAGCAACTGCTGCAGCAGAACGTGGAGCGCACCGCGCAGATCGTCGACCAGAGCAGGCACCAGCCGCACGGCATGGACATGCTGCTGTCGATCGTGCCCGACAACGTGGTCGAAGCCGCGTCCAGCAATGGCGCGATCCTGTCGCTGATGTTCTTCGCGGTGATGTTCGGCGTGGGCATGGTGCTCAGCGAAGACGCCAAGGTGGCGACGCTGCGGCGCGGCATCGAGGGTGTGTTCGAGATCTCGATGACCCTGATCGGGCTGGTGATCCGCCTGGCGCCGTATGCGGTCGCCTGTTTCATGTTCAACCTGGCGGCGCTGTTCGGCTTCGAGCTGCTGGTGCGGCTGGGCGCCTACGTGGGCGTGGTGGTGCTGGCGCTGGGCCTGCACATGGTGGTGAGCTACGGCGTGGCGGTGCGCCTGGCCGGGCGCTCGCCGCTGTGGTTCTTTCGCGCCACCCGCGAGGCGACGGTGATGGCGTTCTCCACCGCGTCCAGCAACGCCACCCTGCCGACCGCGCTGCGCGTGGCCGACCAGATGGGGCTGCCGCACAAGGTCTCGCGTTTCGTGCTCACCGTCGGCGCCACCGCCAACCAGAACGGCACCGCGCTGTTCGAGGGCGTGACGGTGATCTTCCTGGCGCAGTTCTTCGGCGTGGAGCTGAGCATCGCGCAGCAGTGCATGGTGATGCTGGTCTGTATTCTCGGCGGCATCGGCACCGCCGGCGTCCCGTCCGGCTCGCTGCCGGTGGTGGCGCTGATCTGCGCGATGGTCGGCGTGGACCCGGTCGGCATCGGCATGATCCTGGGCGTCAACCATTTCCTGGACATGTGCCGTACCGCGCTGAACGTGACCGGCGACCTGGCCCTGACCACGATGGTGGCCAAGGGGGAGGACGGCCGGGATTAGGGAGTCGGGATTGGGGATTCGTAGAGGCGGCAGCGTCGCGGCCTGACGGGGCCACGCGTTGGACCGGCCGAAGCCGCTCCTGCGCCATCTCGGGCGTCCAGCCGGTGACGCTACCAATCCCCAATCCCCAATCCCCGCCTGTGGGACAATAGTGGGCCCGACGCCACGCGCCCGCTTCCGACAGATCCCTCATGACGACGCCTACCCGCCGCGAACTCGCCAACGCGATCCGTTTCCTTGCCGCCGATGCGGTCGAGGCCGCCAATTCCGGCCATCCCGGCATGCCGATGGGCATGGCCGACATCGCCGAAGTGCTGTGGAACGACTTCCTCAGCCACAACCCGAACAATCCGCACTGGTTCAACCGCGACCGCTTCGTGCTGTCCAACGGCCACGGCTCGATGCTGCAGTACGCGCTGCTGCACCTGTCCGGTTACGACCTGCCGATCGAGGAGCTCAAGCGCTTCCGTCAGCTGCACAGCAAGACCGCCGGCCACCCGGAGCGCAGCGAGACCCCCGGGGTGGAGACCACCACCGGTCCGCTCGGCCAGGGTTTCGCCAACGCGGTCGGTTTCGCGCTGGCCGAGAAGTTGCTGGCGCAGCGCTACAACCGCCCCGAGCACCAGATCGTCGACCACCGTACCTGGGTGTTCATGGGCGACGGCTGCATGATGGAAGGCGTGTCCCACGAAGCCGCCTCGCTTGCCGGCACCTGGGGCCTGGGCAAGCTGGTGGCGTTCTGGGACAACAACCATATCTCCATCGACGGCAACACCGCCGGCTGGTTCAGCGACAACACCCCCGCCCGGTTCGAGGCCTATCACTGGCACGTGATCCGTGATGTCGACGGCCAGGACGCCGATGCGGTCAAGGCCGCGATCGAGGCGGCGATCGCCGAGAGCGAGAAGCCGACCCTGATCTGCTGCCGCACCACCATCGGCTTCGGTGCGCCGACCAAGGCCGGCAAGGAATCCTCGCACGGCGCCGCGCTGGGCAAGGAAGAGCTGGAGGGCGCGCGCAAGGCGCTGAACTGGCCGTACGCACCGTTCGAGATCCCGCAGGCGATCTACGACGGCTGGCGCGCCGGTGGTGCCGGCACGCTGCGCCAGGCCGAGTGGGAGCAGGCCTTCGACAAGTACGCCAAGCAGTACCCGGCCGAAGCCGCGGAACTGACCCGCCGTTCGCACGGCGAGCTGCCGGAAGACTTCCTCGCCCAGGCCGACGCCTACATCGCCAAGCAGGCCGCCGAAGGCCAGACCATCGCGTCGCGCAAGGCCTCGCAGATGGCGATCGAGGCGTTCGCGCCGCTGCTGCCGGAGCTGGTCGGCGGGTCGGCCGACCTGGCGCATTCCAACCTGACCCTGTGGAAGGCCAGCAAGTCGGTCGCCACGGATGATCCGAACGCCAACTACGTGTACTACGGCGTGCGCGAGTTCGGCATGACCGCCATCGCCAACGGCCTGGCGCTGCACGGCGGCTTCATTCCGTTCGACGCCACCTTCCTGGTGTTCAGCGACTACGCGCGCAACGGCGTGCGCATGAGCGCGCTGATCCCGGCGCATGCGATCCACGTCTACACCCACGACTCGATCGGCCTGGGCGAGGACGGCCCGACCCACCAGCCGGTGGAGCATCTGGCGTCGCTGCGCTACATCCCCAACAACGACGTGTGGCGCCCCTGCGACACGGTGGAGTCGGCGGTGAGCTGGAAGGCCGCGATCACCCGCAAGGACGGCCCGAGCTGCCTGGTGTTCAGCCGCCAGAACCTGCCGTTCCAGGCTCGCACTGAGGCGCAGATCAAGCTGATCGAGCGCGGCGGTTACGTGCTGGCCGATGCCGAGGGCGGCACGCCCGACGTGATCCTGATCGGCACCGGTTCGGAGGTGGGCCTGGCGGTGGAAGCCAAGCAGGCGCTGGATGCCGCGGGCCTGAAGACCCGCGTGGTGTCGATGCCCTGCACCGACGTGTTCGATCGCCAGGACGCCGCCTACCGCGAGTCGGTGCTGCCGTCGGCGGTGCGCAAGCGCGTGGCGGTGGAAGCCGGGGTCACCGCCTTCTGGCGCGCCTACGTGGGCCTGGACGGCGCCGTGGTCGGCATCGACAGCTTCGGCGCCTCGGCGCCGGCGAACGTGCTGTACAAGCACTTCCAGATCACCGCCGAACACGTGGTGGCGGCGGCGAAGGCGTTGTAAGCCGAGAGCCACGATGGTGACGAAAAAGGCCGGCGCATGCCGGCCTTTTTCTTGCCTGGATGGCGTGTGCCGTATGAGAGAACGCGCATCTCGGAGGAGCGGCTTCAGCCGCGACCGAGGTTCCGTGTAACGCCCTTCGCGGCTGATCCCCGAAAAGGGGACAAGAGCTGCTCCTACAACGACGGTGTCGGCATCACGTGCATTGGTGATGCGATCAACCGCGCTTGCGCGGCTTGCTGCGGGGTGTCGTCGGTTTGCCTGCGGCGCTGCCGGGTTGCTGCGGCTTCGCCAGTGCGCCGCCGTCGTGCAGTTGCTGCAGCCAGGACAGCGCATCGACGTAGGACAGGAAGTGCTGCAGGTAGCCGGGCGAGAGCGTGCGCATCAGCGCCAATGCGCGATGCACCAGCACGCCGGAGTTGAGCGGGCCGGCGTCGGCGGGGGCCGGTTGCAGCGACTGCCGCAATTGGCTGCGGCTGCGCAGTTCTGTCCACAGCCGGCGCGCGTCTTCGACCGCGGGCAGTTGCGGTGCGGTGAGTCGCGCCGCTGCGGTCGCTGCGGTGGGCAAGGGCGATGGTGCGGGGAGTTCTGTGTCGATGGCATCGGTCGCCGTGGGGGCTTCGTCGTTGGCCTCCAGGTTGGCGCCTTGGTCGTTGCCGGCGCGGATCGTAACCACCGCGGCGCGGGACTGCGCCAGCAAGGCACCGAGCGGGCCTGGTTGCATCGCGCGCACCGCGGCGTCGGCCTCGGCATCGCCAGCACCTTGCGGTGCCGCGGCCAGCGCCGCGGCGTAGGCGTCGAGCAACGCGGACAGCTTCTGCTCCAGCAGTTCGCGCGCCTTGCCCTGCTGCGCCTCGGTGCGGCGCGCCAGCGCTTCGAGGAAGCGGAAGCGCAGCGGGTCCAGCCGCTCGGCATGCTCAGCACGCCAGGCGGCGAGGCGATCGGTGGCGGCGATCCGATCAGGGCGCATGCGGCGTCGCGGCGCTCTTGCGCATGCGCGGCAGTGGCGCCATCTCCACGCGGCGGTTGCTGGCGCGTCCGGCCTCGTCCACGTTCGGCGCCACCGGCTGCTGCGCGCCGAAGGCGGCGGCGAAGACTGCATCGGCCGGTACGCCGGCCTCGATCAGCGCGCGGGTCACGGTCAATGCGCGCTCGGCCGACAGTTCCCAGTTGTCGGCGAACTGGCGATTGCTCTCGCGCACCTGGCGATCGTCGGTGAAGCCGCTGACCATCAGGATCTCGTCGCGCGCCTTGAGGTAGCCGGCCAGCGGCGCGGCCAGGCTCTTCAGCAGGTCGCGGCCCTCCGGCTGCAACTGGTCGGAGTTCAGTGCGAACAGCACGTTGCCGCGGATGCCGATGCGGCCGTCGACCAGGGTCACCCGGCCGGCCGCCAGCGGCGCGGCCAGCGCCTGTTCCAGGGTCTTGCGCTGCTGCGCTTCACGTTGGCGCTGGCGCATTTCCGCATCCAGCTTGTTCGACAGCTGCAACTGCACGCCGATCACCCCGATCAGGATCAGCACGAAGGCGCCGAGCAGCACCGACATCAGGTCGCCGAACACCGCCCAGACCGGTGCGCCGTTGTCGGCCTCGAGTTCCAGCTCGTCACTCATGCCGCGTCGGCCTGGTCGGGCGCCTGGCGCGCGGCGAGCTGACGCAATTCCTCGGTGATCTGCTGCTGCGAGAGCATGCTCAGGTCGATCACCTCACGCGCCTGCGCCACGTAGTAGGCCAGTTGCTCGTCGCTGCGCGTCAGCGACTTGTCCAGCGCCTGCTCGATGCCCTGCAGGCGTTCCAGCAGGGCGGCGTTGGATTCGCCGAAGGCCTGCACCGCGCCGGAGAACGCGTCGCCCAGGCTGGCCACCTCGGTGGCGCCGGCGACGACCTGCGCGGCGGCGTCGTCGAGCTTGCCGGTCTGCGCGTCGATCTGCTCGGTGAAGCGGCTGCCGACGCGCTCCAGCAGATCGGCCGACGTCGCGACCAGGGCGTCCACCGCGCTGCGCTGTTCGGTGGACGCGTGGTTGACCGCCTCCAGCAGGGTCTGCAGCGTGGCCAGCAGGCGGTTGCGCTCGTCGAGCATGGCGGTGTCGCGGACCATGCTGTCGGAGAGTTTCTGGCGCAGTTCCGCGACCACGTCGGCCGCGGCCTTCGGCGCTTCCGAGGCGACCTGCACCAGCCGCTCGATCTCGGCGATGGTGTCGCGCGCCTGTGCCTGGCCCTGCTCGGACATCGCCGCCGCGGTTTCCTGCAGCGTGCTGCAGATCTCCTGCTGGCGCTGTGCGATGCGCTCGCCATGGTGCTCCCACTGTCCGCCGAGGGTCGCGGCCATGCTGGCGAAACTGTCGGTCCAGGCACGCAGACGCGCCTGGTCGCGCGCTTCCAGTGCCTCCTGCAGGTCGGCATGGGCCTGCTGCAGCGTCTCGGCGAGGGCGGCGGCGCGCTGTTCCAGGCTGGCCGCGGCGGTGTCCAACGCCTGCGCGTTGCGCGTGGCCAGGGCCTCGTTGACCTCGCGTTGCTGCGCCAGCGCCCCGCTCCACGCCTGTTGCACGGCCTCGACGGTGGCGTCCAGGCGGGTCGCCACGGTCTCCAGCGCCTGCGTCGTGTGCGTGGCGAGGGTGTCGTTGATCGCGCGCTGCTGTGCCATCGCAGCGTCCCAGCCCTGCTGTGCGGCTTCGGCGGTGGCGTCCAGCCGCGTCGCCACGGTGTCCAGTGCCTGCGCGTTGCGTGCGACCAGTGCGGCGTTGGCCTCGCGCTGCTGTTCCAGTGCCGTGCTCCAGGCTTGCTGGGCAGCTTCGGCGGTGGCATCCAGGCGGCTGGCCACTGCGTCCAGTGCCTGTGCCTGGCGTGCGGCGAGGCCGTCGTTCGCTTCGCGTTGCTGCGCCATCGCCTCGCTCCAGGCCTGCCTGGCGTCGTCGCTGGCGCCCTGCAGGCGTGCCGCGGTCGCCTCCACCAGCGTGGTGGCACGTTGCTCCATGCCGTCGCCGGCGCGTTGCAGCGCGCTGCCGAGTTCCTGCAGCAGCGCGCCATTGACGCGTTGCTGCTCGGCCAGTGCGCTGTCCCAGCGCTGCGTGGCCTGTTCGGCGGCCTGGGCGAAGCCATTGGCCAGGCCGTCCAGCTGCCGCTGCACCGCCTGGCCGACGCTGTCCTGCAGCGCGGCGGTCTCGCGCGCCACGCCGTCCAGCGTGCGTTGCACCACCGGTTCCAGCGCGTCGCCGAACGCCCGCGCGTGCGCGGCCACGCCGGCCTGCAGGGCGTGTTCGACCGCGCCGGCCAGGCGCGTGTAGGCGGCCTCGGTGCGGCTGTGGAAGGCGTCCTGGCTGCTGGCCAGGCGTTCGCCGCTGACCGCGCTGTGCTGTTCCAGCGCCGCCATCATCGTCTGCATGCGCTCGATCAGGCCCGGCATCAGCGTGGCCTGGGTCTGCAGCAGCTTGAAGGCCTCGTTGCGCTGGTAGGCCAGCGAATGCGTGCGCAGCGCGGTCGCCGCGTGCAGGTCCAGGTGCTGCACCGCCTGCAGGCGCTCGCGCCGGCACAGCGCGGCGAGCAGGCCGAGCATCGCCGAGGCGGCGACGCCGGCGATGGAGGTGCCGAAGGCGAAGCCCAGGCCCTTCAGCGGCGCCGCCAGCGAAGCGCGGATGGCATTCAGATCGGTGGCGCTGTCCAGTGCCAGGCCGGTGCCGTGCAGGGTGGCCATCATGCCCAGGAAGGTGCCGAGCATGCCCAGCAGCACCAGCAGGCCGACCAGGTACGGGGTCAGCGCCGGCACCGGCAGGCCCGCGCGTTCGCCTTCGATGCGCAGGCGCACCGCGTTGCGCAGGCTCGGGTGCAGCCGTTGCAGCCAGCCGCCCAGGTCGTCGCGCGCGGCCTCGGCGTCGCTCAGCGCGGTGTGCAGGGTCGCCGTGGCCTGGCGGTAGCGGTACAGCTCGGCGATGCCGGCCAGGTAGCACAGGCCGATCAGCGCGGCGAAGCTGGCGCCCAGCGGGTTGGAGCCGAGATAGCCGACGCCGATCCAGCAGACCACGGCGAGGCCGGCAAGGAACAGGACGGAATGGAGCAGGGTCTTGGGCATGAGGATCGGATCAACGGCTGCGAAGCGCGGCGAGCAGCGCTTCGATGGGATGGAAACGGACGTCCAGTTCGGCGCGCAGGACGCTGTGCAGGTCCTGGCGGAACAGGTCCAGCCAGGCCGCGTCGGACGGCGCCGGCGGAACGTCGGTGAGGGATGGATCGGGGGCGGGCGCGGCGGCCGCGCGCAGGCGCTGGAAATGCGCTTCCAGCAGGTTGGGCACCGTCGCCAGCAGGGTCTGCTCGCGCGGGCTCAGGGTCAGTTCCATCACCGCATCGACCTCGGCCAGCCGCGCCATCTCCGGCGAGAGCGGGACCAGGGCATCGCGCAGCAGGCCGCGCAGGCGCCCGGTCGCGGTCAGCATCGCGCGCTGCAGCGCCTGGTAGCGCTGGCGGAACGGCGCGTAGTCGATCGGTGCGTCGGGGTCGTGCTGGCGCTTGCCCACGGGCTTGCCGGTTTCCTTGGCGATGTCCAGGGCGATGCTCTCTTCCAGTGCAGCGCGCACGCGGCCGCATTCGGCCTCCAGGGCCGACGGTTCCGGCGCCCCGGGGGCATCTTCGGCAGGCTCGGGCAGTTTGCCGTCCAGCGCCCGTGACACTGCCACCGCGCGGTTCCAGTCGATCCATTGGCCGAGCCGGTCGGCCAGCGCGGGGCTGGACGCGGGCATCGGCGCATCGCTCAGGCGCGCCAGCAGGCGAATGAAGGCCGGGCCCGGGACGGGCGCCCGTGGAGGGGCTTTCGCCATGTGAGTGGTCAAAAACCCGCAATTTTACACGCGAATGACATCGGCTGCCCGGAGGCGGCCGATGCCGAACCGCAAGGGGACGCCAGCGACCTCAGCGCGCCTGGCGTTCGGTGCGAATGCGTTGCCTCATTTGCATTGCGGCTTGTTCATCTTGATGTCTTTCAGATCGGCAGCCGTATACAGCGCCGCGGGGCGGTTCGGGTCGTTCTGCATGTTCTGGTAAAGATTGGCCAGTGCCTGCAGATGGCCGTCTTCGCCGCTGCCGAAACGCTGCTGTTCCGAAGCCTTGGCGCCATACAGGCCATTGCACAGCAGGGCTTTCCTGAAGATCTTCAGCACTTCCACGCGCGCATAGTAGGTCTGCAGGCGCTGTGCGGCGTCTTGCGGCTGGTGATTGATCTTCGCGTAGTTGCTGTTGCAACGCGGACCGAGGTCCGTCGGATAGGCGGCGGCGATGCCCGCGCAACTGGCGACGGTGGCGGGCGGAGCGGCCAGCGCAGCAAAGGGCAGGAGTGTCGACAGCACGAGCAGAAGAGCGCGGAGCGATGGGCGCATGTTCATCGAAGGGAATCCTTGGTCGCAATGGGATGGATGGTCGGCTTGCGTGCCATGCAGACATGGTCGTCGCGCAGCCACTGTCGCTGCGTGCCGACATGTGCGGGATCGGGAAATGTCCCTAGATGCCCGGGCCTTCAGCCCGAGGAAGCGCGATGCAGCTTGCGGAGGATTGCCGCACCCCTCGATGCTTCGGCGCCAGGAGTGGCTTCTGACGGCGGGGCGCGGCGCTGGTGCATCCTGCCCAATGCCTTGCGTGCTGTCTGCACGCAAGGCACTCGCCGCAGCGGCGGAGGCAGGGCAGCGTCAGTAGGTATAGCTCAGCGTGAGCATGTACACGCGCCCGGTTTCCACGTAGGCGCCGTCGGCACCGGGGTCGTAGGCCATGTAGCGGGTGGACTTGCCCTGTGTCTCGTAGAACGTGGCCGAATTCAGCAAGTTCTTGGCAGCGATGCCGACGTCGATGCCGTGCGGCAGGTGGTAGGTGGCGGTGAAGTCCAGCGACTTGACCGGCTGCAGGTAGTAGTTGAGCCGGTCGCTGGTCAGGCCGAGCAGTTGCAGGCCGGTGTAGTTGTAGCTCAGGTCGGCGCGCAGGCGGCTGTCGTCGTAGAACAGGTCCAGGTTGTAGATGCGCTCGGGCGCACGCGGCAGCCAGGTCTTTTCGGGCTGGTCGGTGCGCTTGCTGTCGGCGGAACTGTGTTGCAGGGTCAGGTTGGCGGCAACGCCGAAGTTGCTCCAGAACCCAGGCAGATCCTGCAGGCGCTTGCTGCCGGCCAGTTCCACGCCGTACAGCGTCGCGGTACCGCCGTTCTGCGGCATGGTCACCGGCACGCCGTCCTCGAAGGTGGTACCGGTCGGCACCAGGCCGCCCAGCGTGTTGTCGTTGCTGGTCGCCGACTGCGAGGTGTAGATGAAGCCGGTGATGCGCTTGTAGTAGGTCGAGGCGCTGAGCACGCCGCCGTTGCGGTCGTAGAACTCCGCGGACAGGTCGGCGTTGTCGGCCTTGCTCGGCTGCAGGTCGGGATTGGGTTTGGAGATGCCGATGACCTTCTGGGTGGGGTCGACCGTGTACACCGTCTCGCCCGAGATCAGCCCGAACGCCGGGCGGCTGAAACTGCGCCGCAGCGAGGCGCGGTAGACGGTCAGCTCGTCCGGGCGGTAGTTGAGGCTGATGCCTGGCAATACTTCGCCATAGCTGCGGCCGCTGCCGACGAAGCGGCCGTTGATGCCGTCGCCGTTCGATTGCCAGGCATCGGCGGAGTAGCGGGTCAGTTCGTAGCGCACGCCGGGCAGGATGGTCACCGCGCCGACATGCAGCGTGGCCATCGCGTAGCCAGCGTAGATCGCCTCGGTACTGGAGGTGGTGTTGGCGTTGTAGTCGTTGGCGGTATAGATGCCGGCGCCATTGGGATCGTTGACGTATTTGTACGGCACCGCCTGCGCGCGCACCCAGTCGCGGTCGAGGATCTTGAACGGGCCGGCGTAGTGGCCATCGAAGGCGGCGTAGGTGAGGCGGCCGGGCAGGGCGCTCAGCGGCGGGCCGCCGGCGTTGGGGAACACGTAGTTGGTGCCGCCGAAATACGGGCCGTTGTAGACGAAATTGCCGTCCTTGTGGAAGAAAGGGTGATCGTAGGAGCCGCGGTCGGCGTGGTCGAGCGACAGGCCGGTCTTGACCTCGTCGAGCACGTCGCCGTCCACGCGGTAGCTGATGTCGGCATGCGCGCTGGCGCGGTTGTCGTGGCTGCCGGCATCGTGGCCCTGGGTCTTCCAGAACAGCGCCGAATCCAGGCTGTAGAAGAAGTTCTTCAGGGCCGGCGAACTCGGGCCGATGCTCGGATAGGTCGGATCGCTGAGATCGAACGCAAAGCTGCCCGGGGTGAAGCCGTACAGGCTTGCGGCGACGTAGTCCGGGCGGCTGCGCGTGCCGCGTCCGAAGGAACTGCCGTAATCGAAGCGCAGACGATCCAGCGTGGTCTGCCCGCCCAACTGCAGCGTGGCCAGGGTTTCCTTGATGTCGTGGGTGTTGAAGTAGCCGCCACGCACCGCGGTCGGCTGACTGTTGACGGTTTCCAGGCGTGCGCTGGATTGGTCCTGTTGGCCGGTGACGTTGTAGCTGCCGTAGATGGCGCGCGCGAAAAGGGTGGTGTGCTCGCCCTGCCAGTCGAAGGCGAGGTTGCCGCCGTAGCGCTCGATCTGGCTGGTGTAGACGCTGTACTTGTAGCGGGCGCTGAGCAGCGGGCCGACATCGCGCAGATCCACCGCCTTGGCCTGCGCCGGGTCCGCCGGGAAATACGCGCTGTTGGGCGCCGGCGCCTGCGCCATGTTGTTGTTCTTGCCGTAGTAGGCCGAGGCGTAGACGCCGAATGCGTGGTCGTCGCCGAACTTCCAGGCCAGCTCCTGTTGCAGCGTGCCGCCGGTGTGCTTGCCGCCAAGGTCGGAAGCGAGCGCGTTGAATTGGCCTTGCGCGGTGGTCTTGCCGTAGAAGTCGCCGTCGAAGTCGAACGCGCTGGGCGTGCGCATGTCGATCGTGCCGCCGATCGCGTCGCCCGGCAGGTCCGGGGTCGGCGACTTGGAGACCTTGACCGACTGGATGCCGAACGGCGCGAGCATGTTCAGCGAGATCGCACGCGTGGACGAATCGGTCTCGGGCATGCCGAAGCCGTTGAGACGGTAGCTGTTGTAGCTGGCATCCAGGCCGCGGATGCTGACGTAGGCGTTCTCGCCGGTGGTGGCCTGGCCCAGGTGCATGTCGCTGTAGGCCGACAGCCCGGGCAGGTGCGCGACCACGTCGGCGATGCCGGCCGAGGGAATCGCGTCGATCTGCTGCTTGCTCATCACGCTGTTGACGCCGTTGGACAGGCGCTGTTCGTCCAGCGAACCCGGAGCGGTGGCCTGCGCGGCCTGCACGTTGACCGAGTCCAGGGTGGTGGTGCGCGCGCTGGCGTCAGTGGCTTCATTGGCGTCGCTGGCATGGGCGGCTGGCGAGAGCGCAAGCGCGAGGGCGATGGCACAGCACAGGGGGCGGGGGCGATGGATCGGGAGCATGGGGGTGGCTCGTTGGGGGAAACAGCGGTTGCGATCCGAAGTCCGGACACGCCGATGCCGGCGCGCGGATCGCCCAGGCCTTCCATTGCGTACGTGTGGGGCGTGGCCGCGACGTCGCGCGGCCAATGGCATTCAGTGGCCCAGGTCGACGCCGTGGCAGTCGGCCTGCGGACGCTGCGGATTGCAGCGGGCGACGGCGTCGCCGGGGAAGCGCACCACGTAGCCGGAGGCGGCCGGCTCGTGATCGGGAAAGTCGGTGCTGAGCAGTTGCGCGCCGCTGGCGAGCATGGCGTCACGCCGCGCGGTGTCGTTGCGCAGGGCTTCCTTGAGGTCGGCGTCGGTGCGCGTGCGCACCAGGTAGCCGGCCTTCACCAGCGTCGCGATCTCGTCGGCGCTGCCGTCGTTGCGCTCGACGAAGGCGGCATCGTCGGCGCCGGGATCGGCATTGGTGAAGCACACGCGGCCGCGCAAGGACGGATGGCCGGCGAGATAGGCCGGACCGACGGCACGCTGGTCGAGCAGGAACACCACCTTGCCGCGCGCCGCGGAGAGCGCAGGCCAGCCCTGCGCGAGCACGGCGGCGTTGAGCGTGGCCGCGCTGCCGCGTACCTGGTCGGGGCTGATGTAGTCGTTCGCGGCGAACACCGAGCGCAGTTCGGCGTCCAGTGCGTCCAGCGCCTTGCCGTCGAATGGTTCCGGTTGCACCGTGGGGAAGGCCGCCGGCACGGTGGATTGCTTGGTTTCCAGCAGGATGAAGATCGGCAGATGCCCGGGGTGCCGTTGCGACCACGCCCGCACCTCGCGCAGGCAGGCCAGCAGCGGCTGGCAGGTGCTGCGCTGGTCGAGGTCCTGGATGTGCATGACCTTGAAGCCCGGTCGCTGCATCACGCCCGGCGCGGCGATCGGCGGCGCCGGCGGCAGCCCGGCCTTGGCGAGTTGCTCGATCATCGCCGGGTGCGCGTAGCGCCCGCCCTTGGCGTCGGCGTAGATGTCCAGTTCGATCTGGCGCACGCCGTCGTCCAGTTGCTGCGTCAACGGCGGATGCCGATAGTCCAGCACCGCGAACGTCGCTGGATCCAGGCGTTTCCACAGCGCTGCTTCGCTGGGCGCGAAGCCGGCGTGGTAGCTGTTGTGGCTGCCGATGTACTGCAGGTCGCCAAGCCTGGGGGCTGCGCACAGCGCAGATGGCAACAGCGCCAACACCGCCAGCAGGGCGCGCAGCGCAGCTGGCGCACTACGGAGTTTCGACGACATCGGGACAGAACGTTGGGGGAGCATCGTGGCCACGCTTGGTAACGATATCTCGACAGCATCCCGAGTGGAGTTGACGCGGGTGTTGCCAAATCGTGTCATGGCCGGCGGCGTGCCACGATCGTGCGCGGTGTCCCATGCGTGCATGACCCTCGTCACGTTGTCGCGGCTGGTTGGACAAGCACCGCCGGCGACGCGGTTTTGCCGCAACTCAGTGCGAAGTGTTGGCGTTGTTGCGAGAGCGACTTGGCCGCGACGGGCATTCCCGATCGCGCGCGTTGCGGCTGTCGGCCCAGGGCACGTCGAGCCGCTTCTACACGTAAACCCTGCGTCGCCGGGTGGCTCCCTGCCGTTGCCGCGCGTGCGTCATTGCGGCGTGCGCGTGCGCTGCAGGGCGAATGCCAGCAACGTCGCTTCCAGTCGTTCGCCGAGGCTGCGCGGCGCGTCCAGCCCCATGCGCTGCATGCAGGCGGCATCCGCCGCGGGACGCGCCAGCACCGCGCTGGCCACCGTCTTCAGCTTGGCGCCGGTGCTGGCGGTGTGCTGCTGCAGCCAGGACAGGGCGCGCAGCAGGCGCTGCTCGACCTCGGTGAAATCGCTGCCCAGCGGATAGTCGGGCAGGGTGCCGTCGCGGCGGAACGGCGCCAGCGCGTCGCGCACGCGCGCAGCCTGATTGCGTTGCCAGTGCATGGATGCTGCGAAGTCGGCGGCCAGCTTGCCGTTGGCCTTCGCCGTCTCCAGCAACGCAAGTTGCCCCTGCACGTCGGCGATCCCGACCATTGTCGCGATGCAGTCCTCGTCGGTCAGGCCGCGCAGGTCGGCGATGCCGTACTCGTTGACGTAGAGGTCGCGCAGGTGCCGCGGGATGGTGGTGTGGCCGTAGTTCCAGCGCACGTTCGACTGCGTTGCGCCGGCATCGCTGCGGACGGCGCGGAACATCAGCACGCTGCGCGCGTCGTCCAGCGCGTGCGCCATGGACACGAAGTTGTACTGGCCGCCGACGCCGGACACCACGCGACCATCGTCCAGCGCATCGGACACCGCCGCGCCGAGCGCGGTGGCCATCATGCACGAGTTGAAGAAGCGCGCCTCGCGCCGCTGTATCCGGCGCAATGCCTCGTCGCCGTAGAGCTGGTTGATCTCGCTGATGCGGCGCATGCCGATCGCCGCGCGCGCCTGCGGATCCATGTCGCGCAGCCAGGCGTAGAACTCCGGCGAGCCCAGGTAGAACGCGCCTTGCAGGTATTCGCCCTCGCGCTCCAGACGCTGCAGGTCCTGCGCATCGGCAGTGCCGTCGGCCACGCGCTGCAGCAGTGGCGCGTCGTCGAGCACCTTGCGCCGGATCACCCCGCACTGGACCAGTTGTCGGAAGCCTTCGTTGAGCATCTCGCTGCAGCCGAACAGGCCGATCGCGAACGGCTCCAGGCCGCCGCATTCGCGCACCGCCGGATGCCGCTCCAGTTCCGGATCCAGCGCCGCCAGCACCTGCCGGTAGCGCGCGTTGTCGGTATGCCGCAGCACCAGCGCGTGGCACAGCGCATCGGCCAGGGTGCCGATGCCGATCTGCAGGGTGCCGCCGTCGCGCACCAGCGTGCTGGCGTACAGGCCGATGGCGTAATCGGCGTCGGCGACCGGCTGCCGCGGCAGCCCGAACAGGCGCGGATACGGCCCCGGCGGCGTCACCACCACGTCGAAGAAGCTCGGCTCCACCGCCGCGCAGCCGCCGATCCACGGCAACTGCGGATCGACTTCGGCCACCAGCAGCGGCCGCGGCAGGCCGCGCCGCTGCACTGCGGTCAGGGTGTCCTGGGTGATGTCGTTGTTGCACGAGAACGACAGCCGGGTGCCGTCGGGTTCGCGCGCCACCTTCTGCACGATCAGGTTCGGCGCGCGCTGCGCCACCGCATCGGCGGCATGGGTGTAGTTGAGGCTGGTGTAGCTGCGCTGCGCCTGGGTCGAGCGCAGCAGCGCGCCGGACTGCATGTAGAACTCTTCGACCTGGATGTGCGCCGGCAGCGCATCGCGCTGCATCGCCTGCACGTAGCGCAGACGCGGGAAATCCTCGCCGAAATGGCGTTGTACGAACGGCCGCGCGAACCGACCCTGCATCCCGCCGCCGGGCGCCGGCGGATTGAGCGACAGCGCGGTGTAGATCTGCAGCGGCCGCGTCGGATCGTGTTCGATGCGCTCGTACAGCGCGTTGAGCAAGCGATGCGGTTTGCCCAGGCCCAGCGGTGCGCCCACGCGCAGCGGGCCGGCGATGCGCTGCAGGATCAGGTCGGCAGCGGCGTCGAGGTCGTCGAGGTGATCGGTCATCGGCATAGCTTAGAGGGTGTGCCGGCGATTGCGTGGATCGTGGTGCGAGCGATACGCGCGGTGCCGCGGCGTACGCGATTGGCAGCGACGACCTCCGGGCGTGGTGGCATGCCGATCGCCAGGACATCCGACGCTGCGCAAAAAACGCTTGACATGCGTCTTGTTTACGCGCGTAATCAGTGAAAATTTACGGGCGTAAACGAAATGTCGATCAGTGACGCGGAAGCCGTGGTCATGGAGGTGCTGTGGGAGCGGCACCCGCTCAGCGCCGAGGAGGTGTTCGCCGCCTTGTCCGGGCATGGCGGCTGGGCCGAACCCACGGTCAAGACCCTGCTCAACCGCTTGCTCAACAAGGGCGCGATCCGCGCCGACAAACAAGGCCGCCGCTATCTGTACACGCCCCTGCTGCAGCGCGCGCAGTGGGTGCAGCAACAGAGCGAAGGCCTGCTCGACCGCCTGTTCGGCGGCCGTATCGCGCCGTTGGTGGCGCACTTCAGCGAACGCGGCAAGCTCAGCGATGCCGATATCGCCGAACTCAAACGACTGATCCAGGAGCTGGACGATGAGCATTGACGGGATCGTGAGGGACCTCGGGAGTACCGCGCTGGTCGTCAGCGTGGCCATCGCGGCGGTGCTGGCATTGCGCGTGCCGATGCGGCGCGCGTTCGGCGCCGGCATCGCCTACGCGCTATGGATCGCGGTGCCATTGGCGCTGCTGGCGGCACTGTTGCCCAGCGGCTGGCGTCCAGCGTTGCCGGCGGGCTTGGCGCTGGACATGCCGGCGGTGCTGGTCGGCGTGACACGGGCGCAGATGTCGGTAGGCGACGGCGTGTCGGCGAGCGGACAGGCCACGGTCTGGTTGCTGTCGTTGTGGCTGGCGGGTGCGCTGGCCTCGGCGGCCGTATTGTGGCGGCAGCAGCGCCGCTACCGGCGCAGCCTGGGTCGCCTGCAGCCTGGCGAGGATGGCGTGCTGGTCGCCGAACATGCGCTGCATGGGCCGCTGGTGCTGGGTGCGTGGCGGCCGCAAGTGGTGGTGCCGATGGACTTCGCCGCGCGCTATCCGCCGCCGCAGGCGCAACTGGTGCTGGCGCACGAACGCATGCATATCGCCCGCGGCGACACCCGCAGCAATCTGCTGCTCGCCGCGCTGCGCTGCGTGTACTGGTTCAATCCGCTGCTGCACTGGGCCGCCACGCGCTTCCGCCTGGATCAGGAACTGGCCTGCGATGCCGCGGTGCTGGTTCGCCATCCCGGCACGCGCCGGCACTACGCCGAGGCGATGCTGCAGACCCAGTTGGACGCGTTGGCCTTGCCGGTGGGCTGCCATTGGCAGGCGGGCAGCGTCCTGTGCCAGCGCATTGCCTTGCTGCGGCGCCCGGCGGTGCGCGGTTGGCGGCGTCGTCTGGGCCTCGCGGCGGTGACGCTGGCCGCGTTGAGCGGGAGTGCGATGGCACTGGCGTTGCCAACTGGAACAGATGCCACGGGCGTGGCGCGCGATCTTGCCGCGAGCGAGGTGGATGGCACGTCGGCACGATCGGTGCAGCAGGCGTCGGTGGTCGCCGCGCGGACCGGAGCGCGGCCTGCCAAGGTGATCGACATGCCGCCCCCGAAATACCCGGATGAAGCGGTGCGTGCCGGCGTCTCCGGCAAGCTGGTCCTGCTGGTCGACGTGGATGCGCACGGGGCGCCGAGCGGCGTGCGCGTGCTGGATCATGGCAGCGGTAGCGCAGTCTTGGATGCTGCCGCGGTCACCGCCGCCTGGAAGTGGCGCTTCTCGCCGGCGACTGCGCACGGACGCGCTGTGGCCAGCCGCGTGAAGATCCCGGTCGCGTTCGACGTGGAAATGTACCCCGAGGACGCGCCGGCTGGCGTCGCCGATGCTGCGAATTACCGCTGGTATCGCCTGGGCGAGGATGCCGGCGACACTTTGGCGAGCTTGTGCGACAAGGTGTTCTCCGGCAAGGGCGGCGCCGCGCCGCTGTGCGGCATGGCGCGGACCGTGCGATGAGTGCGCACGGGCGGACCGGCATGCTGCTGGCGCTGGTCCTTTCCGGCTGCGCCAGCCACGTACCGAAAGAGGCGCCGCAACCGACCCAGCGCATCGACTCGGTGGATCAGCGCATGCTGGAAACAGGATCCGGCGCGGCGCCCGGTGCAGCGGCGGTGCAGTCGTATCGGATGCAGCCGCAGGAAGTGTTCCGCATGCCGCAACCGCTGCAGGCGCCGACGCTGCAGTTGCCGAGCGCGTCGCCGCGCCGCACGTTGGCCCCGACCACGGTCTGCGTGCGGGTAATCCTGTCCGCGCAAGGCATGGTGGAGCGCAGCGCCCTGTTGAACGATCGCCCGGACTGCAGCGCGGGCGCGCAGCCGGAGATGGCCGATCTGCTGCAGGCGGTGCAGGACGCAGTCGCGCAGTGGCGTTTCGTGCCGGCGGCGATCTGCACCTATGCCGATCCGGCGCAGCGGCCGGCGCAGGAGGGACGCTGCGACGATGCGCAGTCGGTGCAGGAGGTGCCGGTGACGCTGGCCTACGCGTTCACCTTCGAGGTCCGACAGGGCAAGGCCAGCGTGCAGTCGGGGCGCGTCGGCGGCGCGCGCTGAGCGCCGCGATCGCCGCGTGCGGTCTGCCTTGCCCGTTGCCGGGAACTACAGCATCTCCGGCTTGAACAGGCGCCGCCGCGAGATCTCCGCGCCTGACAGCATGAAGCGGCCGTCGCCCCGGTAGTGCAGGGTGCGCGGCCGCTTGGGCGAGGCGGCGACGTGCGCCTTGACCACCTCCCACACGAACAGGCCGTGCTTGCCGATCTGGCTGCCATCGTGCAGGCGGCATTCGAAGCTGGCGTAGCACTCGGCGATCAGCGGCGCCGCCACGTGCGTGGCGGGCACTGCGGTGAGGCCGAAGTGCGCGAACTTGTCCAGGTCCGCGCCGCTGGTATTGCCAATGCCGACCACGGTGTCGACCAGGTCGGCGGTGGGCAGGTTGATCACGCATTGCTTGCTGCGTCGGATCAGGTCGAAGCTGTGGTTGGCGCTGGAAATGCAGCAGGCCAGTAGCGAGGGCGAGAACTCCAGCACCATGTGCCAGCCCAGGGTCATCACGTCGCGCTGCCGCTTCCAGGCCGAACTGACCAGCACCACCGGGCCCGGCTCGAGGAAGCGGCGGACGTCCTGGGTGGGGAAGTCGAGCTTGCGGTAGCGGCGCATGCGATGTTTGCCGTGGTGGGGACTTCAGTCTCGCCGGCCCGGGTGAACGCGATGTCGGCGTCAGTCCAGCCGATGCACCGCGTCGGCGATGCGCGCCACTTCCTCGGCCTGGTGGCTGACGTAGAGCATCGGCAGGCGCACGTCGTCGCGCACGCGCTGCAGGTAGGGGATCAGGTCGCTGCGGCGGTCGGCGTCCAGCGACGACAGCGGTTCGTCGAACAGCAGCAGCGACGGCTGCGACAGCAGTGCGCGCCCGATCGCCACACGTTGCGCTTCGCCGCCGGAGAGCGTGTCGGGGCGCCGCCCGAGCAGGGCGCCGATACCCAGCAGGTCGACCACCGCATCCAGTGCGAAGCGCGCCGGCCGGCCGCGGCCGTGGCGGCCATAGCCGAGGTTGCGGCGCACGTCCATGTGCGGGAACAGGCGCGCGTCCTGGAACACGTAGCCGATGCCGCGGCGATGCGCCGGCAGGTCGATGCCGGCAGCGCTGTCGTACAGCACCCGGCCATCGATGACGATGCGCCCGCTGCGCGGCGGCAGCACGCCGGCGATGGCGTTGAGCAGGCTGGTCTTGCCGGCGCCGGACGGACCGACCAGGGCGACCACGCGCGCCTGTTCCTCGATGCGCACGTGGCGCGCGAAACGGCCGCGCTGCAGGTGCAGGTCGATGCTCAGCATCGGTGCAGGCTCCGAGTGCTTGCGCGGCTCATGCATCCGCCTCCGCGCCGCGCTGGCGCCGGACCAGCCACTCGGAGGCCAGCAAGGCGCCCAGTGAGATCGCCAGCGCCACCGCCGCCAGCCGCCAGATGCCGGCTTCGGCGCCGGGCACCTGCAGCAGGCTGTAGATCGCCGAGGCCAGGGTCTGGGTCTGTCCGGGGATATTGGAGACGAAGGTGATGGTGGCGCCGAACTCGCCCAACGCCTTGGCGAAGCCGAGCACGCTGCCGGCGACCACGCCCGGCCATGCCAGGGGCAGGGTGATGGTGAAGAACACCCGCCATGGGCCGGCGCCGAGCGTGGCGGCCGCCGCTTCCAGGCGACGGTCGGTGGACTCCAGGGCCAGGCGGATCGCCCGCACCATCAGCGGGAAGCCCATCACCGCGCTGGCCAGCGCCGCGCCGGTCCAGCGGAACGCGAACTGCACGCCGAGATGTTCGAACAGCCAGCCGCCGATCGGCCCCTGCAGGCCGAACAGTTGCAGCAGCGCGTAGCCGGTGACGATCGGCGGCATCACCAGCGGCAGGTGCAGCAGCGCGTCCAGCAACGATTTGCCGAAGAAGCGGCGCCGCGCCAGCAGCCAGCCGCAGGCCACGGCGAACGGCAGGCTGGCCAGCGCCGCGACCAGCGCGACCTTGACGCTCAGCGCGATCGCGGTCAGTTCCTGCGCGGTGAAGTCGAACAACGCCAGGCCTCAGCGGGCGAGCGAGAAACCGTGGCGACGGAAGATCGCCTGTGCCGGTGGCGTGCCCAGCCAGCGCACGAACTCGGCGGCGGCCTTGGCTTGCGGGCTCGCCCGCAGCGGCGCCACCGGATACACGATCGGCGCGTGGCTGTCGGCGGGGAAGGTCGCCACCACCCGCACCTTCGGTTCGGCCTGGGCGTCGGACCCGTAGACGATGCCCAGCGGCGCTTCGCCGCGCGCCACCAGCATCAGCGCGCTGCGCACGCTCTCGCTCTCGGCCAGGCGCGGCTGCACGCTGTCCCACTGACCCAGCGCCTGCAGTGCGGCGCGCGCGTACTTGCCGGCCGGCACGCTGGCGGTCTGGCCGACCGCCAGGCGCCCCTGCGCGCCGAGGGCGGCGAGCAGCGCGCCGGGTTTGCGCAGGTCGACCTGCGCCTTGCTGGCGGCCGGCGCCACCAGCACCAGCGTGTTGCCGAGCAGGTCGCGGCGCAGTGCCGGATCGATCAACTTGCGCTGCTGCAGGTAGTCCATCCACTCCTGGTCGGCGGAGACGAACACGTCCGCCGGCGCGCCCTGTTCCACCTGCCGGGCCAGCGTGGAGCTGGCGGCGTAGGACACCTGCACGGGGGTGCCGCTGGCGCGCTGGTAGGCGCTGGCGGCCTCGTCCAGCGATTCCTTGAGGCTGGCGGCGGCGAACACGGTCAGCGGCGTCTGCGCCGAGACCGGCGCGATCGCGGTGGCGACGATCAAGGTGCACAGGCACAGCAGGCGGCGCAGCGGTCGGGTCATGGGTCACTCCAGCGGGGGGCAGGTAGGCGATGCGGCAGGGCGCGGCAGCGCGCGCGTACGGTCGCGCAGCACTGTCGCAACTCCCCATCCTAGCGCGCCGGCGGCGCGCTGCCTGCTCACGCCGCTGGCGGCGCCAGGTCGTCGGTGCGGCCGGCCTGGATGTTGGCGCGCACCGACGGCTGCATCAGCCGCGGCTCGGCCAGCGTCGCATCGCGCGCCTGGCGCAAGGCCACGAAGGCCGCTTCGTCGATGCCATCGCGCACATGGATGTTGCTGCGGCGCTGTTCGCCGATGCTGGTCTGGCAGGCCACCGCGCGGCCGCCTGCGCCGTAGTCGTGGCACACGAACACGCGCGTCGCCTCCGGCAGCGCGTACAGCCGCTGGATCGAACGGTACAGCGTGGCCGCGTCGCCGCCGGGGAAATCGCAGCGTGCGGTGCCGCTGTCGGGCATGAACAGCGAATCGCCCGGGAACAGCGCATCGCCGATCAGGTAGGCGACGCTGTCGCCGGTGTGGCCTGGCACGGCGATGACCTGCGCCTGCACACTGCCGATCGCGAAACGCTCGCCATCGGCGAACAGGTGATCGAAGCCGCAGCGCGCCTGCCCGTCCGCGTCCAGGCCGAACTGTGGCGCGAAACGGGCGCGCACCTCGCGGATGCCGTCGCCGATCGCCAGCGTCGCGTGTGGCCATCGCTGCTTGAACCACTGCGCGGCGGAGACATGATCGGCGTGGGCGTGGGTCTCGAGAATCCAGCGCAGGTGCAGTCCGCGCGCGTCCAGGCACGCGGCCAACGCCTGCGCCGGTGCGTCGTCCAGTGCGCCGGTCTGCGGGTCATAGCCGACCACCGGGTCGATCACCGCGGCGTCGTTGCCATCCTCGACCACGTAGCTCCAGGTGCCGGAACCGCCATGGTGGAAGGCGTGGACGTGCGGATGCTGGCTCATCGATCGCTCCGGGTGGCGGCAGGTGGCGCGGCGCTGCAGTAGATGCCGTGCAGCACCTCGAGGATGCGCTGCACCGGGCCGGGCACCAGCGAATAATAGATGGTCTGACCCTCGCGGCGGGTCTGCACCAGTCCATCCTCGCGCAGCAGCGCCAGGTGTTGCGACAGCGCCGACTGGCTCAGCTCCACGCGCGCGTTGAGCTCGCCGACCGATTGCTCGTGGTCCACCAGCAGGCACAGCAGCAGCAGCCGCTTCTCGTTGCCGAGCGCCTTCAGCAGGCGCGCCGCCTCGCTGGCGTGCGCGCGCATCGCGGCAGGGTCCAGGGCGGTTGCGGCGCGGCGCGGCATGGGCTCAGAAATCGACCGGGCCACCGGCCGCGGTCCAGCCCAGGAAGCCGCCGGTCAGCGAGCGCACCGCGGTGTAGCCCAGGTGCTGCAGGCTCAGTGCCGCCAGGGTGGAGCGGCCGCCGCTGGCGCAGTACAGCAGGATCGGCTGGG
>NZ_AQOK01000790.1:0-12196 GCF_000364645.1 Xanthomonas sp. SHU 308
GCGTCGGGCCAGCGCCGGATCGGCGTCGAGACGGAATTCGAGGATGCCGCGCGGGATGTTGATGGCGTTGGGCAGGTGGCCCATGGCGAACTCGCCGGGTTCGCGCACGTCGATGATCCACTCGCCGGGCAGCGGCGTGGCGGCGGCATCGGTGTGGGCAGGGGTTTCGTGGATCTGCGCGCGTGCGCGGTCGACCAGGACTTGGGCGGAGGAGGCGGGCATTGGGGGTGCTCGGCGGGAAAGTGCGCCCATCATATCAGTTGACTCTAATATAAGAAAATCCTAATTTATCTCGCGGCCAGCCTCGGGCGGCCGCGCCCGATCTGCCACGGTGGGGTGCCCACCGACGGCGCGGATGCACCCTTTCCTCTGGAGTTCGATCATGCGTGTGCTTCGTTGGCCGATCCGCTGTGCCTGGCGTGCTGGACGGCGGCGCGGGACGCTTGCGTCTGCCGCTGCGCCGGCCCGCGGCAGCGGTCGCGCACCCCCGGTGGGCGCGCTCGTGGCGCTCGCGGCGCTGGCGCTCGCTGGTTGTCGCCATGACGCCGAAAGCCTCGCGCCGCCGCCGTTGCCGGCGCTGGCGACCGTGCCGGTGGAGCCCGCGGCCATGGCCTCGCGCTCCTGGGACGGCGTCGTGACCGCGGTGGAGTACGCCGATCTCAGCGCGCAGACCAGCGGGCGCGTGCGCAGCGTCGCGGTGGATGTGGGCGACCGGGTCGCCGCCGGCCAGGTGCTGCTGCAACTCAGCGCGGTGGAACAGCGCGCCAGCGTGGCCAGTGCGCAGGCGCAAGTGCGTGCCGCCACGGCCAGCGCCGACGAGGCCGAGGCCAGCTATCGCCGCTATGTGTCCCTGGCCGGGGCGCAATACGTGTCCCGCGCGCAACTGGACCAGGCCCGCGCCACCCGCGATGCGGCGAACGCCGCACGCGCTGCCGCCGTCGCGCAACTGGCGCAGGCGCAGCAGCCGGCCGACTACACCGTGGTGCGCGCGCCGTTTGCGGGCGTCATCAGCGCGCGCCAGGTGCAGCCGGGCGAGGCGGTGGCGGCCGGGCAGGCCTTGCTGTCGCTGTACGTGCCCGGCGCGCAGCGCATCGAGGTGCAGGTGCCGCAGTCGGATGCCGACGCCATCCGTGCCGCGCCGCGCGCGCAGGTACGGTTGGACGATGGGCGCAGCCTGCAGGTTCCGCAGGTGACGGTGTTCCCCACCGCCGATCCGCGCAGCCACAGCGTGACGGTGCGGGTGCCATTGCCGGCGCTGCAACCGGCCCTGGCACCCGGTACCACGGCCAAGGTCGAGGTGCCGCTGGCTGCCGGCGATGCCGCGGAGGCGGCGCCGTTGCGCATTCCGCTGTCGGCGCTGCTGCAGCGGGGCGAACTCAGCGCCGCCTATGTGCTGGCCGACGGTCGACTCAGCCTGCGGCAGCTGCGGATCGGGCAGCGCGATGCGCAGCGGGTGGAAGTGCTGGCCGGGCTGCGCGCGGGCGAGCGGGTGGCGCGCGATCCGGTCGCTGCCGGACAGGCGCTGGCGGCGCAGCGGCGCGCGCTGGCGGGGCGTTGAGGTGGCCGCCGGTTTCGGGATGTCCGGCCGCCTGGCGGCGTTCTTCCAGACCAATCCGCTGACGCCGCTGCTGGCCCTGCTCGGCCTGCTGCTCGGCCTGGCGGCGGTGGCGATCACCCCGCGCGAGGAAGAACCGCAGATCGACGTGACCATGGCCAACATGTTCGTGTCGCTGCCGGGTGCCGATGCGCGCGAGGTCGAACAGCTGCTGAGCACGCCGCTGGAACAGAAGCTCGATGAGATCGAGGGCATCAAGCACGTGTACTCGGTGAGCCGCCCCGGGCAGGCGGTGTTGACCGTCGAATTCCAGGTCGGGGTGCCGCGGCAGACCGCGCTGGTGCGCCTGTACAACCAGGTGTATTCCAATCTGGACGTGCTGCCCACGCAGATGGGCGCCAGCGCGCCGCTGGTCAAGCCCAAGGGCATCGACGACGTGCCGGTGATGAGCGTGACCCTGTGGAGCGACGATCCGCAGCGCAGCGCCGCCGACCTGGGTGCGATCGCGCGCACCCTGGAGACCGACCTCAAGCGCATCCCCGGCACGCGCGACATCTACAGCATCGGCGCGCCGCCGCGGGTGGTCACGGTGACGCTGGATCCGGCGCGGCTGGCCGCCTACGACCTCACCGTGGCCGACCTCGGCCAGGCGCTGCAGGGGGCGAACGTGGTGCGTCCGCTCGGCGACCGCATCGGTGGCGGCCGTGCGGTGCCGCTCAGCGCCGGGCGGTTCCTGGCCGATGCCGACGCCGTGCGCGAGCTGGTGATCGGCGTGCACGACGGCCGGCCGCTGCAGTTGCGCGATGTGGCACAGACCCAGGCCGGTGCCGACCTGCCCACGGCCTACGTGTGGTACGGCACGCCGCCCACGCGCGGCGGCTCGGCGCAGGGGCGCGCGCCGGCGGTGACCCTGGCCATCGCCAAGAAGCCGGGCAGCGACGCCTCGGCGCTCACCCGCGCGGTGAGCGCGCGCCTGCAGGCCCTGCGCGGCGAACTGCTGCCGCAGGGCGTGCATGCCGAGGTCACCCGCGACTACGGTGCCAGCGCGGCGGCCAAGGCCGGCAAGCTGATCCACAAACTGGTGTTCGCCACCGCCTCGGTGGTGCTGCTGGTGCTGTTCGCGCTGGGCTGGCGCGAGGCCGTCGTGGTCGGCAGCGCGGTGGTGCTGACCCTGGCGCTGACGCTGTTCGCCTCGTGGGCGATGGGCTTCACCCTCAACCGCGTGTCGCTGTTCGCGCTGATCTTCTCCATCGGCATCCTGGTCGACGACGCCATCGTGGTGGTGGAGAACATCCACCGCCATCTGCGCGCCGGCGGCAAGACCTTGCGCGAGGCGATTCCGCCGGCGGTGGACGAGGTCGGCGGCCCGACCATCCTCGCCACCTTCACCGTGATCGCGGCGCTGATGCCGATGGCCTTCGTCAGCGGCCTGATGGGGCCGTACATGCGGCCGATCCCGATCAACGCCTCGGTGGGCATGCTGCTGTCGCTGGCGATCGCGCTGGTGGTGACGCCCTGGCTGGCGCTGAAGCTGCTGAAGCGGCATGTGCCGGCGCACGCCGCGCAGGCACACGCGCGGGGCGACGCGCCACCGCGCCTACAGCGCCTGTTCGGGCGCTTGCTGCACCCATTCCTGGATCCTGTCCGCGGCGCGCGCCGGCGCGGCTGGCTGTTCGCCGGCATCGCCGCCCTGCTGCTGGCCGCGGTGGGCCTGGTCGGACTGCAGTGGGTGGTGCTGAAGATGCTGCCGTTCGACGACAAGTCGGAACTGCAGATCGTGGTCGACCTGCCCGAAGGCAGCGCCCTGCAGGACACCGATGCGTTGCTGGTGGACCTGGCCGGCGTGCTCGACCGCACGCCCGAGGTGCACGACTACCAGGGCTATGCCGGTACCTCGGCGCCGGTCAACTTCAATGGCCTGGTGCGGCAGTACTTCCTGCGCAGCGGCAACAACGTCGGCGACCTGCAGGTGAACCTGGTCGACAAACACCAGCGCACGCGCCACAGCCATGCCATCGCCCGCGCGCTGCGGCCGCCGCTGGCGGCGATCGCACGCCGGCATGGCGCCTCGCTGAAGGTGGTGGAGGTGCCGCCGGGGCCGCCAGTGCTGTCACCGTTGGTGGCCGAGGTGTACGGGCCGGACTATCCGCGCAGCCGCCAGTTCGCCCTGGCGCTGGAGCGACGCTTCCTGCGCACGCCGAACGTGGTCGATGTCGACACCAGCGTGGAGAGTGCGGCCACCCGCGAAACGCTGATGGTCGACCGCGTGCGCGCCGCGCGCCTGGGCGTGAGCCAGGCGGCCATCGCCGATGCCCTGGCCACGGCGGTGCAGGGGCTGAACGTCACCTGGCTGCACGATGGCACGTCCAAGGTGGCGCAGCCGGTGCGGCTGCGCCTGCCGGGCGCCGCACAGGCCGCCAGCGCACGCCTGCTGGCGCTGCGCGTGCGCGGCGGCGATGGGCAACTGGTGCCGCTATCGGAACTGGTCGCGGTGCAGCGCCTGCCCTGGGACGACAGCATCGCGCACAAGGACCTGCGGCCGGTGGTGTACGTCACCGGCGACGAAGCCGGGCGCCTGGACAGCCCGCTGTACGGCATGTTCGACCTGGTCGGGCAACTGCGCCGGCATCCGCTCGATGGGCAGACGCTGCAGCAGTATTTCATCGCGCCGCCGGTCGACACCGCCGACTTCGCGGTGAAATGGGACGGCGAATGGCAGATCACCTACGAGACCTTCCGCGACATGGGCATCGCCTACGCGGTGGGCCTGTTGCTGATCTATCTGCTGGTGGTGGCGCAGTTCCGCAGCTATCTGCTGCCGCTGGTGATCATGGCGCCGATTCCGCTGACGGTGATCGGGGTGATGCCGGGTCATGCCCTGCTCGGCGCGCAGTTCACCGCGACCAGCATGATCGGCATGATCGCCCTGGCCGGCATCATCGTGCGCAATTCGATCCTGCTGGTGGACTTCATCCGTCATGCCCTGGCGCAGGGACGCAGCGCCGAACAGGCGGTGATCGAGGCCTGTGCGGTGCGCGCACCGCCGATCGTGCTGACCGGCCTGGCGGCGATGCTGGGTGCGCTGTTCATCCTCGACGATCCGATCTTCAATGGCCTGGCGGTGGCGCTGCTGTTCGGCATCCTGGTCAGCACCGCGCTGACCCTGCTTGTCATCCCGTTGCTGTACTACCCGCTGGCACGGCGCGAAGCGGCGGCGTGAGCACGACGCTGCGTCCACACGCCGTTACCGGTGCCGGCGTAGAGTCGAAATCCCTTTCTGCGAAGTGGAGTTTCCACGATGCCCATCGGCGATCCGATCCGCGTCACCCTGGAGCAGGACACGGACTTCGCGTTCCGCATTCGCTTCGACGAAACCACGCTGGAGCCCTGGTTGAGCGACGAAACCGCGCCGCTGGGCCAGGAGCGCGGCCCCAATCCCACGCGCATCCTGCTGGCCGGCATCGCCAATTGCCTGGCGGCCAGCCTGCTGTTCGCGATGCGCAAGTACAAGAACGATCCGGCCGGGGTGGTCGCGCACATCACCGCCACGCCGATGCGCAATCCGGAAGGGTTCTGGCGCATTCCGCAGGCCTCGGTGGAACTGCAGCTGCCCGGCGCCAACCAGGACTATGCGCAGCTGGAACGGATCCTGGCGCAGTTCGAGCAGTTCTGCGTGGTCACCCAGAGCGTGCGCCAGGGCATCGACGTGCAGGTCACGGTCAAGGATGCGCAAGGCACGGTGTTGCTGGGCGACAAGAGTATCGAGGCCGGCGCATGACCACGCTGCTGCATGTCGCCTGCCCGCACTGCGCCGCGCTCAACCGGGTGCCGGAGGCGAAACTGACGGACGCGCCGCAATGCGGACGCTGCCATCGCGGCTTGTTCGACGCCACACCGGTCACGCTCACCGCCGAGACGTTTGCCGCGCATGCAGAGCGCAGCGAGCTGCCGCTGCTGGTGGACGTGTGGGCGCCGTGGTGCGGCCCATGCCGGACCATGGCCCCGCACTTCGCCGCCGCGGCCGCGCAGCTCGAGCCGCGGCTGCGCCTGGGCAAGCTGGACAGCGACGCGCAGCCGGCGTTGGCCCGGCGCTTCGGCATCCGCAGCATCCCGACGCTGCTCCTGCTGCGCCAGGGCCGCGAACTCGGCCGACACAGCGGCGCCATCGGCACCGCCGAGATCGTGCGCTGGACGCTTGCACAGTTGAATTCTGCGTAACGCTCTCGTAGCAGCGGCTTCAGCCGCGATGGGTTTGCCCAGGCAAGCCCATCGCGGCTGAAGCCGCTCCTATACGGTGCGCCGGGCTTACTTGCCCAGCGCTGCGTTCAACGTGGCCGCCAGATCCGCACCGGCCTGGCGCAGTTGCGCCTCGGCGACCGGGCGCCAGGTCGTCACGTAATCGGCCGGCAGCGTGGCGCCGGGCGGATAGAAGCCCGGACGCAGCATGATCTTGCAGGAGGCCTCGGCCCACGCCGCGGCCGGCGGCGGCAGCGCGCTGCCCGCCGGCGAGGGCGCCGGCAACGGCTGCTTTTCAAGCTCGGCCAGGTAGGCCTGCTCGTTCAGCCCGCGGCTGCGCAGCAGGCCGCTGTCCCACAGCGAATGCAGATTGCTGCCCTTGCCCTCGAACTGGATCTGCACGGTGTTGGCGCCCTTGTCGCGGGCGTAGCCGGCATGCAGCGGCTGCTGCACGTCGCCGGCGAAATGCACCACGAACTTCAGCGCCTGCGCACGCGCGGCCTGCGGCTGGCTGCGGTCGGCGAGGATCGCGGCCTGGCGGCGCAGCGCCTCGACCGCGCAGTTGCCGTCCGGGCAGTCGCGGGTCTGTTCGTAGTGGCAGTCGTTCTCGGCCAGGTTGACGTAGTGCCAGCGCGCGCTGCGCTTTCCCAGGTCGGGATCGTGTTCGCGGAGCTGGTCGGCCCAGTTGGCGACGCCGGCCAGGGTCGGGTCGGGTTCGCCCTGCAGCAGGGTGCGGACCTGCGCGCGGGCTTGCGGGGTGAGTTGTGTGTCGGCGAGATCGGCGACCAGGCGGTGACCCAGCGGGCCCCAGGCGAAGGCGGCGGACGGTGCGGCGGCGAGGGCCGCGGCGAGCGCGGTGCAAACGAAGGCAGAGATTTTCATGCGCCGATTCTAGCCGGCGCCGACGACGCGGCCATGACGCGCATCAGGTCTGTTGCGTTGCCGCTCAGCACGGCGGACGCCGGTGCCAGACGGCGTCGCCGACCGCGCCGAGCCGCGTCCGAGGACACGACCCGGCTGCAGGCTCAGAAATACATCAGGTACGCGACGCCGTAGGTGACCGGATCGAGCTTGGCCTTGCCGAGCGTACTGCCGTCCACTTTCACGTCGCTGCGCATGCCGGTCCAGCGCGCATCCACGCGGATCGCGCTGCGTTCGCCGACCGCGAAATCCACGCCGGCATGCAGCGCCGGACCAATGGTGTCCTTGAACTTCACGTCGTTGGACGAAAACGCGCCCTTGCCGTCGCTGCCGAGGAAGGCGGTGTAGTTGAGGCCGGCGCCGACGAACGGGGAGATGTCGCCGTTGCCGTTGAAGTGGTACTGCAGCGAGATGGTCGGCGAGAGCATCCAGGCGCTGCCGATGTCGCCGCCGCGGTCCAGGCCGATCTTCTGCTGGCCGACCAGGCCCTGGATCTCCACGCCGAGGTTGCCGCGGAAGAAGTATTCGTAACTGAACGACACGGCCGGCGCGACGTCGGCGTCGAAGCGTTGGTCGCTGCCGCGCAGCGTGCCGTTGGACGACCCCGGCACCATGCCGTGCAGACCATAGCTGGTGGTGAAATGGCCGGCCGACTGCGCCGCGGCGGGCAGGGCGATGCTGGCGAGGGCGGCGACGGCAAGGCGACGGAACAGGCGTGGCGGCATGGGAGACCCCGGTGGACGACGAGTGGGCGGATGCGAACCCCGTGTCGGCCTGGCGGGCACCGATCCACATCCGTGTGGCGCGTAGTCTGCCAGAGAAGCGGGGCGGACGCGCTGCGCTCCGGCGAGGCCGCGTGTGCGGCCCGCGCGTCGATCCGGTACGGCCATGCTCCGGAATGGCGCCGCTGCCGCGAGCGGCGCCGATCCTGTTGCCGCCGGCGCCACAGGTCGCAGCGGCGCCGGCGCCCGTCTCAGAACTTCATCACGTAGGCCAGGCCATACACCAGCGGGTCGATGTGCGCGGTGCCCAGGTCGCTGCCGTTGACCTTGACCTTGCTGTCGATGTCGATCCAGCGCATGTCCACGCGCAGCGCCGACTTGTCGGTGAGCGCGATGTCCACGCCGGCATGCGCGGCCAGGCCCCAGGAGTCGTCCAGCTTGAGCTTGCTGCCGGCCAGCGCGCCGGTGGTCTTCTCGCTGAAGAAGGTGGTGTAGTTGAGGCCGGCGCCGACGAACGGCGAGACCTTGCCGGCGCTGTTGAAATGGTACTGCAGCGACACCACCGGCGGCAGGTGCTTGGTGCTGCCGACCTTGCCCACGCCCTTGACGCTGATGTCGTGCTCGAACGGCAGCGCGGCCAGTACTTCCACGCCCAGGTCCTGGTGCACGAAGTACTCGAAGGTCACCGTCGGCCGGATGTTGCTGTCGATGCGCAGCGGCAGGGTGCCGCCGGCGAGCGTGCCGTTGTCGGACTTCGGGTTGACCTGGTGGGCGCCGATGCCGATGGTCCAGTCGCCTTGCGATTGCGCCAGCGCCGGCAGGGCGCACAGGGTCAGGGCGGCGGCCAGGCCGGCGAGCAGGAGGGGGGAGGTGGTGCGCATGGTGGAGTCTCGGTTGGGTGTGGGCGCAGTGTCCGGCGCGCCGCCCCATGCCGCCTTGATCCTGATCAAACCGGCGTGTCCGGCGTGGCGCGGCCGGCCTGCTAGAATGGGATTTCCCCTTCCATCCGCCGCGCCAGGCGCGGCCGCAGGAGCTACTGAAATGGCAATCAAGGTCGGCATCAACGGTTTCGGTCGCATCGGGCGCAACGTGCTGCGCTCGGCGGTGCAGAATTTCGGCAGCGACATCGAGATCGTCGCCATCAACGACCTGCTCGAGCCGGATTATCTGGCTTACATGCTGCAGTACGACTCCGTGCACGGCCGCTTCCAGGCGGAGGTGTCGGTCGACGGCAATCATCTGCTGGTCAACGGCAAGAAGATCCGCCTGACTCAGGAACGCGATCCGGCGGCGCTGAAGTGGGGCGAGGTCGGCGTGGACGTGGTGATCGAGTCCACCGGCCTGTTCCTGACCAAGGAAACCGCGCAGAAGCATCTGGACGCCGGCGCCAAGAAGGTGATCCTGTCGGCGCCGTCGAAGGACGACACGCCGATGTTCGTGTATGGCGTCAACGACAGCACCTACGCGGGCCAGGCCATCGTCTCCAACGCCAGCTGCACCACCAACTGCCTGGCGCCGCTGGCCAAGGTGATCAACGACAAGTGGGGCATCAAGCGCGGCCTGATGACCACCGTGCACGCGGCCACCGCCACCCAGAAGACCGTGGACGGGCCGAGCAACAAGGATTGGCGCGGCGGCCGCGGCATCCTGGAGAACATCATTCCGTCCAGCACCGGTGCGGCCAAGGCGGTCGGCGTGGTGATCCCGGAGTTGAACAAGAAGCTCACCGGCATGAGCTTCCGCGTGCCGACCTCGGACGTGTCGGTGGTCGACCTGACCGTGGAACTGGAAAAGCCGGCCACCTACGCCGAGATCTGTGCCGAGGTGAAGGCGCAGAGCGAAGGCGCGCTGAAGGGCATCCTCGGCTACACCGAAGACAAGGTGGTGGCTACCGATTTCCGCGGCGACGCGCGTACCTCGATTTTCGATGCCGATGCCGGCATCGCCCTGGACGGCACCTTCGTCAAGCTGGTGTCCTGGTACGACAACGAGTGGGGCTACTCCAACAAGTGCCTGGAGATGGTCAAGGTGGTGGCGAAGTAAGCCGCCTGGCGTCGTCCACAAAGAAAGCGCCTTGCGGCGCTTTTTTTGTGTCTGTCCTATCGCCGTTGTGAACCGGCTGCCGTTGGCGCTGCGCTTACTCGGCTTCGATGCGCATGTCCTCTCCGCTACCGGTCACTTTGACCCGGCTGCCGACCGCCAGCCCGGACACCTCGGCACTGGGCTTGGAGACCACCACTTGCGTCTTGTTGTCGAAGCGGACTTTAACCATATAGTGCGCCGCCGGGCCATTGCCGGCGATCTTGGCGCCGACGGTCTTGCCTGCGGCTTCGCCGGCGCCAGCGGCCACTGCCGTTGCGCCGACGTTGGCATTGCTGGCTTTCAAACCCAAAATGCTGCCAGCCATGCCGCCGAGCTTGGACGCGACATCCGTGATCTTCTTAGTGCGCTCAGGCACGTCCGTATTCTTGTTCTCGATCGGCTCCAGCGCCACGATCTCGCCGTGCCGTACTTCTGAGGCCATCGCGGATGCGGCCATCGCCAGTAGTGTCAATGCGATAGCCGACCAAGCGAAGCGGACGAGCGGTTTCTTTGCGGTCATTGATCTGCCCCTGTAGGTATGATGAAGCGCTGGCTTACCTGCGCTGTGCTTACTTGCTTTTCTTTGGCCGGCCCCAGCTTCGGAAGTAAGGATCGCATTTGCTGCCGGCGAAGTCGTAGCGGGTGATGATGCCCTCGGCATTTGCGATGAAGGTGACTTCGCAGTGATGTTCGGCCGGCACATACACCTGCTGGCTGTGCTCGTTCTGTTCGAAGATCGGTGTGGGCGCCATGCCCCCGCCGCCCGGGGTCATGCCGACGACTGCGCCCTGCGTGGTCCAGTAGTCGGTGCGGTAGTGCGCATCGACACCGAAGTTGTATGTATAGGCGGTTTCGTGAGTCTCGGGGTTTTCAGAGGTGTACAAGCCACGGTCTACCGGCCACTGCATCATCAATTCGCCGGCGTCGTGACCGACCCAGCTGCGGGCGATATCTTCGGGTTTGCCGAACATGTCGGCAGAAGAGAGTGGCGACACGCCTAATAGCGCAAAAGCGCACAGAAAGCGCATAACGCAGGAGCGACGAAACCTGTGCATTGCGGTACATCCTTGCTCTAGTGGTGCTGGATCCATGGACGAGCGTATCGAGCGCGATTGCGCGATTTCTATCACGCTCAGGTGACGCCGACAAGCGCCCTTGGATGCTTCCTTGGCTGACCTTCCAATAATATTTCCTACAGCGCCTGCAGGATCAGCGAGTGCCAGCCGGTGCGGTAGGTTTCGTAGCCGGGAGAGGCGGCGTGCGCGATGCAGTGCGGCCGGCCGTCGAGATCGATCAGCACGGCGCCGCGCGGCTGCTTGAACAAGGCGTCGCGGCCGTCGAAGTCGATCCGGTCCTGCAGCATGCGCCCGGCCGAGTCGGCCAGCACCCGGCCCTGCGCATCGACGATGCAGACGCGGCTGCGGCCCCATTCGGATTCGGACAGCGGCGTGCGCTGCACGATCGTCTGCGCCAGCGCGTCCCAGCGGAACACGATGCCCAGCACACCCAGCACGCGGCCATCGACGCGACCGCCGTCGCGCACCGTGCATGCGTATACCAGCACGCGCTCGCCGTCGGCCAGCGCGCTGGCATGCACGTCCTGAAAGCCGAATTCCTCGCCGCTGCGCGTGCGCATCGCGTGTTCGAACCATGGCTGCGCGGAGACGTCGCTGCCGACCGAGCCGAACTGCCGCGGCCGGCCGTTGGCGCGGATGCGGCCATCGCTTCCGGCCAGGATCAGGTCGAAGTAGACCGTGTACGAATCCAGGATCTGGCCCATGCGCCGCGAGGCGTAGGCCAGCGCCTCGGCATCGCTGTCGGCACGCGCCGCGGCGACCACCGCCGCGTCGGTGGCCCACCAGCGCACGTCGCAACTGCGCTCGTAGAGGTTGCGGTCGATCAGGTCGATGTTGCTCAGGGCCAGCTCGCTGAGCCGCGTGCGACGCACGTCGTCCTGCAGGCGGCCCAGTGTCTGCCGCATCTCCGCGCTGGTGCGCGCGGCGACCTTGTCCAGGTCCTGGGTGGCCTCGGCCACGCGTCGCGACAGCCCGTCCATTTCCTGCGCGATCACGCTGAAGCCGCGTCCGGCGGCGCCGATCCGCGCCGACTCGATGCGCGCGTTCATGGAGATCATGTGGGTGGTGCGGTTGATCGCGTCGATCCCCTGCAGCGAGCGGCGCAACTGGCCGAGCAACTGGTCGGACAAGCCGACGACGGCGCGAATATGGTCATCGATCCCCGCGTCGGCGGGGTGGGCGGGTAGGTTCATTCATGCTGCCTGCGGGGTGGGAGAAAACAGCAGACGGACGACGCGATAAGGGGTGTAGCGGCCGCCGGTGCACTGGGCTTGAGGGTGGTGTGAAAACCGTTTGTCGGAACGCCGGGCCTTGCGCTGACTGGGCTGCGGCCCCGTCCGTGGGCCGATGTCGGCGCCGAACTCGTCTACCATCTGCGCCAGGTCCGGCGCCGCCGGGCTCCCGGTGCGCGCCACGGGCGCCGCGCCACCGCCTTTGGAGATGTGAGACGAATGGACAAGTTGGTCGTGCTGGTGGTGTTTGCGGCGCTGGTGGTGCTGGCGTTGCCACTGCTGTCGATCGTGGCGTTGGTCGGGCAGTCGCGCCTGCGCCAGCGGCTCGCCGCACTGGAGGCGCAGGTGGCGCGGATGGCCGCCGCCACGCCA
>NZ_AQOK01000791.1:0-2676 GCF_000364645.1 Xanthomonas sp. SHU 308
CAGGGGCGAGGATTTCGCGACGCTGGCCGCCGCGGTCGAACGCGCCGAGCAGCAGCAAGCCCAGGCGCGCACCGCCGCGGCGGCCCAGCCCGCCGCGCCGCGTGGGCCGGATCCGATCGAACGGCTGTTGGGCGGGATCAAACGCTGGTTCACCGAGGGCAATGTCCCGGTCAAGATCGGCATGCTGGTGCTGCTGGCCGGCGTCGCCGCGCTGCTGAAGTACGCCGGCGACCAAGGCTGGCTGCGCATGCCGATCGAGCTGCGCTACGCCGGCATCGCCGCCGCGTCGCTGGCCGGCCTGGCCTTCGGCTGGCGCCAGCGCACGCGCAAGCGCAGCTTCGCGCTGGCCCTGCAGGGTGGGGCGATCGGCGTGCTGCTGCTGACCGTGTTCGCCGCCTTCAAGCTGTCCGGGCTGATCCCCGCCGGCGCGGCGCTGGCGCTGAGCATCGCCCTGGTCGCGGGCATGTGCGTGCTGGCGGTGGCGCAGGAATCGCGCACGCTGGCGGTGCTGGGCACGCTGGCCGGCTTCCTCGCGCCGCTGTGGCTGTCCACCGGCAGCGGCAACCATGTGGCGCTGTTCTCCTACTACGCGCTGCTCAACGCGGCGGTGTTCGCGATCGCCTGGTACCGGCCGTGGCGGGTGCTGAACCTGCTCGGGTTCGGCTTCACCTTCGGCATCGGCACGCTGTGGGGCGTGTTGCAGTACCGGCCCGAGAAGTTCGCCAGCACCGAGCCGTTCCTGCTGCTGTTCTTCGCCTTCTACCTGCTGATCCCGATCCTGTACGCGCGGCGCCAGGCTGCGCGCAGCACGCTGATCGACGGCAGCCTGGTGTTCGGCACGCCGCTGATCGCGTTTTCGCTGCAGGCGGGGCTGCTGCGCGGCGACGGCCTGCCGTTGGCCCTGTGTGCGCTGGGACTGGCGGCGATCTATGCCCTGCTGGCGGCGGTGCTGATCCGGCGCGCGAGCTTCGCGGTGCTGGGGCAGGCGTATGCGGTGCTGGCGGTGGGGTTCGCCACGTTGGCGGTGCCGCTGGCGTTGTCCGCGCGCGCGACCGCCAGCGTGTTCGCGCTGGAGGGGGCGGCGTTGGCGTGGCTGGGCCTGCGCCAGCGGCGCTGGCTGCCGCAGTTCAGCGGCGCCGGCCTGCAATTGGCGGCGTCGTTCGGTTTCCTGGTGGGCGTGGAGGACATCGCCCAGGACACCCAGGCGGTGGCCAACGCCACCTTCATGAGCGGGCTGCTGCTGGCGCTGGCCGGTTTCGCCAGCGCCTGGTGCTACCGCCGTGGGCGGGCCGCCGTGCCGGCGCTGGGCTACTACGTGTGGGGGCTGTTCTGGTGGTGCGGGATCGGCGTCACCGAGATCGTGCGCTTCGTCGACGCCGACGCGCGCGCCGACGTGCTGCTGGCGTGGGTCGTGGTCAGCGGCTGGCTCGCCGCCGAGGCGCAGCGGCGCTGGCCGGCACTGGCGCTGGCCGCGACCACGCTGGGTGGCCTGGCCCTGGCCTTGCCGCTGGCGGTCTGGCAGGCCGATGTGCACGGGCAGCCGTTCGCCGGGCATGGCGCCTGGGCCTGGGCGCTGTTCGCGGTGCTCGGCGTGCGCAGCCTGCTGTGCCTGCGCGACAGCGGTGGCGGCGTCGCGCGTGCGGCGCAGTTCGTGTGGTGGCTGGTGTGGCCCAGCGTGGTCGGGCTGCTGTGCACCTGGATCGCGCTGCACAGCGAGCTCGCCGCCGGCTGGCGCTGGATGCTGTTGCTGGCGCCCTGGTTGCTGGCGACGGCGCTGTCGCTGTGGCGCTGGAACTGGCTGGCGGCTCCGCTGGGTGCGGCATTCGCGCCGTGCCGCAGCGCGCTGCAGAGCACCTACTTCGGCCTGCTGGCGGTGGCCTGGCTGTACAGCCTGGGCCTGTCCGGCAGCAGCGCGCCGCTGCCCTGGGTGCCGGTGCTCAATCCGCTGGAACTGACCCAACTGGCGCTGCTGGTCCTGGGCGTGCGCTGGACCCGCACCGCGGAGCTGCCGGCGCTGCTGCGGCCCTGGCGCACCCAACTGTTGGCCGGTGCCGGCTTCCTGTGGATCACCAGCGTCACCCTGCATGCGGTGCACTACTGGGCGGCGGTGCCGTGGCCCGGCGTGCTCGGCAATGGCGTGGCGCAGACCAGCCTGACCGTGGTCTGGAGCGTGCTGGGCGTGCTCGGCTGGGTGCTGGGCTCGCGGCGCGGCCAGCGCGGTCTGTGGCTGGCCGGCGCGGTGTTGATGGCGGTGGTGCTGGGCAAGCTGCTGCTGGTGGACCGCGGCAACCTCGGCAACGTCGCCGGCATCGCGTCGTTCATCGCGTACGGGTTGTTGTGTACGGTGGTCGGCTATCTGGCGCCGGCGCCGCCGCGCGCTGCCGAACCGGCCGAGGAGGCCATCCCATGATCCGACGTGCGCTGTTTCCGTTGTTGCTGGCCGGGTTGCCGCTGTGCGCGTTCGCCGCCAGCCAGCGCGACGACTACGCCCAGCAGTGGCCGCTGACCCTGCAGGACGCCGATGCCGGCGCCTATCGCGTGCAGCTCGACGATGCGGTCTACCGCAGCGCGCAGCGCGCCTCGCTGGGCGACGTGGAGGTATTCAACGCGGCCGGCGACCCGCTGCCGGCGGCCCTGTTCGCCGCCGAGCAGGCCGAGGCCGCGCCGCGCCGGCAG
>NZ_AQOK01000792.1:0-11462 GCF_000364645.1 Xanthomonas sp. SHU 308
CCGAAGCCCACGAGCGTGACGCTGTCGCCCTTCTTCAGGGCCTTGGTCACTTCCGACACAAAGGCGTCGATGGCACGACCGGCTTCGGCCTTGGAGATATCGGCGGCAGCGGCGATCGCGTCGTTCAGTTCGGCTTTATTCATTTCTTGATGACTCCATGTGCGGCAGAAGACCGCGGATTGAGGATCGGGTGTCGGCGTGGCCTGCCTCGCCTGGGCGAGACCCCGATGGATATGTTTTGCACTACCAAGCACGCCCGTTCGCGGTGCTCGCAAGCGCTGCATTTATACCAGCGGGCCCATACCCGCGCAAGCCGAAAAGCCAACAACGGCGCGGGTTTGAGCCGTTTGCGCGGGTGCGGTTCAGCGCGCGTCAGTGCTTGACGCGCGGGTTCGAGGATGCTTTCTGCTTGCGCCGCGACGGCGCCTGTTCGGCGTCGGCGGCGGGCTTGGGCGCGAGCGGACGCTCCAGTGCCAGATCCAGCACTTCGTCGATCCACTTCACCGGCACGATCTTCAGATCGCGGGTGACGTTCTCCGGGATGTCGGCCAGATCCTTGCGGTTCTCCTCGGGGATCAGCACGGTGCGGATGCCGCCGCGCAGTGCGGCCAGCAGCTTCTCCTTGAGCCCGCCGATCGCCGAGACGCGGCCACGCAGGGTGATCTCGCCGGTCATCGCCACCTCCGACTTGACCGGCACCTTGGTCAGCATCGACACCAGCGAGGTCACCATCGCGATGCCGGCGCTGGGGCCGTCCTTGGGCGTGGCGCCGTCCGGCACGTGCAGGTGCACGTCGTGCTTCTGCAGGAAGTCCGCCTCGATGCCGAGCCGCTCGGCGCGCGAACGCACCACCGACAATGCGGCCGACGCCGATTCCTTCATCACGTCGCCGAGCTGGCCGGTCAGGATCACCGCGCCCTTGCCCGGGACCAGGGTCGATTCGATCTGCAGCAGATCGCCGCCGACCTCGGTCCAGGCCAGGCCGGTCACCAGGCCGATCTCGTTCTGCTCCTCGGCACGGCCGAAGTCGTAGCGGCGCACGCCCAGGTACTTGTCCAGGTTCTTCGAGCCGACGCTGACGCGCGCCTTGTCCTTGCGCGCGGCGCCCTTCTTCGCTGCGCCCTTCTTCGCCGGGGCGGCCGGCTGCGGACCGGCCAGGGCGATCTCCTTGACCACCTTGCGGCAGATCTTGGCCACTTCGCGCTCGAGGTTGCGCACGCCGGATTCGCGCGTGTAGTAGCGCACGATGTCGCGGATCGCGTCGGCACCGATCTCCAGCTCGTCCTGCTTCAGGCCATTGGCCTTGAGCTGCTTGGGCACCAGGTAGCGCGCGGCGATGTTGAGCTTCTCGTCCTCGGTGTAGCCGGGGATGCGGATCACTTCCATGCGGTCCAGCAGCGGGCCGGGGATGTTCAGCGAATTGGAGGTCGCCACGAACATCACTTCGGACAGGTCCAGGTCCACTTCCAGGTAGTGGTCGTTGAAGGCGTTGTTCTGCTCGGGATCGAGCACTTCCAGCAGCGCCGAGGACGGATCGCCACGGAAGTCCATCGACATCTTGTCGATCTCGTCGAGCACGAACAGCGGGTTCTTGCTGCCGACCTTGTTGAGGTTCTGCACGATGCGACCGGGCATCGAACCGACGTAGGTCCGGCGATGGCCGCGGATCTCCGCCTCGTCGCGCACGCCGCCCAGCGACATGCGCACGAACTTGCGGTTGGTGGCCTTGGCGATGGACTGGCCCAGCGAGGTCTTGCCCACGCCCGGCGGCCCGACCAGGCACAGGATCGGCCCCTTCATCTGCTTCACCCGCGACTGCACCGCCAGGTACTCGAGGATGCGGTCCTTGACCTTCTCCAGGCCGTAGTGATCGGCGTCGAGGGTTTCCTGCGCGACCTTCAGGTCCTTGCGCACCTTGCTGCGCTTCTTCCACGGCACGCCCAGCAGCCAGTCGAGGTAGTTGCGCACCACCGCGGCTTCGGCCGACATCGGCGACATCTGCTTGAGCTTGTTGAGTTCGGCCTTGGCCTTGGTCTCGACCGGCTTGGGCATGCCGGCCTCGGCGATCTTGCGCGCCAGCTCCTCCAGCTCGCCCGGCGCGTCGTCGAGGTCGCCCAGTTCCTTCTGGATCGCCTTCATCTGCTCGTTGAGGTAGTACTCGCGCTGGCTCTTCTCCATCTGCGACTTGACCCGGCCGCGGATGCGCTTCTCCAGCTGCTGCACGTCGATCTCGCCGTCGACCAGGCCGACCAGCATCTCCAGGCGCTCGCCCACTTCCAGGGTTTCCAGCAGGCGCTGCTTGTCGGCCAGGCGCACGCCGATGTGCGCGGCGATGGTGTCGGCCAGGCGGCCGGGCTCGTCGATGCCGGACAGGGTCTGCAGCAGCTCCGGCGGCAGCTTGCGGTTGGTCTTGACGTACTGCTCGAACAGCGACATCAGCGAGCGCGCGATCGCCTCGACTTCGCGCTCCTCGCGCGATTCGGCGGCATCGATCTCGCGGCCTTCGCCCTGCAGCGCGCCGTCGCGCTCGGCGACCTTGTCGACGCTGACCCGCGACAGGCCCTCGACCAGCACCTTGATGGTGCCGTCGGGCAGCTTCAGCAGTTGCAGCACCTGCGCCAGCGTGCCGACGTTGTACAAGTCGGCCGCCGCCGGGTCGTCGGTTTCGGCGGACTTCTGCGCGACCAGCAGGATGCGCTTGTCGGCCTCCATCGCGTGCTCGAGCGCGCGCATGGATTTGTCGCGACCGACGAACAGCGGGATAACCATGTGCGGAAAGACCACGACGTCGCGCAACGGCAGGACCGGCAGGTCGAGGACTTCGGATTGGGACTGGGCCATGAGGATTCCGATTTGGGAGGCGGGAACGCGATGCGGGCGGCCATAAAAACGCCGATGGCCCCGTTATGGGGCCATCGGCTGGACGATGCAAGGGGAGCGCATAACCCCTTTATGTTTCAGCGACTTACCGGCAGGCACGGGGCGCGCGACGGGGTCGCCGCGCACCGCCCGCCCGGGTCACTCCGCGGAGGCGACCTTCGGCGCCGCCGGCGGGGTCTGGTAGATCAGGTACGGCTCGGACTTGTGCTCGATCACCGACTCGTCCACCACCACCTTGCTGACGTTTTCCTGCGACGGCAGCTCGTACATCGTGTCCAGCAGCACCGACTCGACGATGGTGCGCAGGCCGCGCGCGCCGGTCTTGCGCTTGAGCGCCTTCTTGGCGATGGCCAGCAGCGCGTCCTGGCGGAACTCCAGCTCCACGCCTTCCATCTCGAACAGCTTCTTGAACTGCTTGGTGATGGCGTTCTTGGGCTCGGTCAGGATCTTGATCAGCGCCGGCTCGTCCAGCTCCTCCAGCGTGGCGACCACCGGCAGGCGGCCGACGAACTCGGGGATCAGGCCGAACTTGATCAGGTCTTCCGGCTCGACGTCGGCCAGGATCTTGCCGACCTCGCGCTTGCGCTCGGAGCTCTTCACCTTGGCGCCGAAGCCGATACCGCCGGCGTCGTTGGAGCGCTGCTGGATCACCTTGTCCAGGCCGGCGAACGCGCCGCCGCAGATGAACAGGATGTTCTTGGTATCCACCTGCAGGAATTCCTGCTGCGGATGCTTGCGCCCGCCCTGCGGCGGCACCGAGGCGACCGTGCCTTCGATCAGCTTCAGCAGCGCCTGCTGCACGCCTTCGCCGGACACGTCGCGGGTGATCGACGGGTTCTCGCTCTTGCGCGAGATCTTGTCGATCTCGTCGATGTAGACGATGCCCTGCTGCGCCTTGTCGACGTCGTAGTCGCACTTCTGCAGCAGCTTCTGGATGATGTTTTCCACGTCCTCGCCGACGTAGCCGGCCTCGGTCAGCGTGGTCGCATCGGCGATGGTGAACGGCACGTTGAGCAGGCGCGCCAGCGTCTCGGCCAGCAGCGTCTTGCCCGAGCCGGTCGGACCGACCAGCAGGATGTTGGACTTGGCCAGTTCGACCTCGTCGTTCTTCTGCCGGCTCTCGATGCGCTTGTAGTGGTTGTACACGGCCACGGCGAGCGTGCGCTTGGCGCGCTGCTGGCCGATCACGTACTGGTCGAGCACTTCCAGGATCTCGCGCGGCTTGGGCAGGCTGCTGCGTGCCGACTGCGCCTTCTCCTCGAGCTCCTCGCGGATGATGTCGTTGCACAACTCGACGCATTCGTCGCAGATGAACACGCTGGGCCCGGCGATCAGCTTACGGACCTCGTGTTGACTCTTGCCGCAGAACGAGCAGTACAGGATCTTGTTGCTGTCGCCGGAACGGCCTTGCCGGTCTTCGCTCATTGCTTCGCTTACCCAGTTACCCCACCCGATGAACGGGGGTTCGATTTCGAGAATAGCACAGGGCCGGGAGGACGCTAGCCCGACCCCGGCCCTGCGGAATACGCTGCGTTTTGCAGTACATGCAAGCCTTATGCCGGCTGGATGGACTCATCCGGACGACGCTCCAGGACCTGGTCGACGAGGCCGTAGGCCTGCGCGTCGACGGCGCTCTTGAAGTTGTCGCGCTCGGTGTCGCGGGCGATGGTTTCCAGCGACTGGCCGGTGTGCTTGGCCAGGATTTCGTTCAGCCGCGCGCGCAGCGTCAGGATCTCGCGGGCGTGGATGTCGATGTCGGTGGCCTGGCCCTGGAAGCCGCCCAGCGGCTGGTGGATCATCACCCGCGAGTTCGGCAGCGCATAGCGCTTGCCGGCCGCGCCCGACGCCAGCAGCAGCGCGCCCATCGAGGCGGCCTGGCCGACGCAGATGGTGCTCACGTCCGGCTTGATGTACTGCATGGTGTCGTAGATCGCCATGCCGGCGGTGACCACGCCACCCGGCGAATTGATGTAGATGCTGATGTCCTTCTCCGGATTGTCCGCTTCCAGGAACAGCAGCTGAGCCACGATCACATTGGCCATGTGGTCGTCGATCGGGCCGACCAGGAAGATCAGGCGCTCCTTCAGCAGGCGCGAATAGATGTCGTAGGCGCGCTCGCCGCGGCTGGTCTGTTCGACCACCATCGGAACCAGATTCAAGGCCTTGGTCACATTGTCCACGCGGTGATCTCCTGCTGCTCGGGGTCCGTCCCTGCACGGGGGTGTGCAGGGCTTCGCATCGTGTTGCGCCCCGCCGCCGCGGGGAGGTGAAACGGGATCCGCGCCGCGCAGGTCGGCTGCGCAACGCGGCGACGCGCCGTCTTATTGACGGATCGCGTCCTGGAACGACATCGCCTGCTCGGTATGCTGGGCGCGCTCGGCGATCCAGTCGATCACCTGCTCTTCCATCACACGGCTCTGCAGTCCCCCCATCAATTGGGGATCGTTGCGGTACATCTCAATGACCTGCTCGGGCTCTTCGTAGGTCGAGGCGATCAGGCGCAGCGTCTCCGAGACCCGCTTCGGGTCCAGGCGCAGTTCGTTGCGGCGGGCGACCTCGCCGACCAGCAGGCCGACCAGCACGCGCTTGCGCGCGGCGTCCATGAAGCCCTGGTGGGCGTCGTCCGGCACCTGGCCCGGGTCGCGGCCGGAACGGCGCATCTGCTCGACCTGCTGCGCCAGCATGGCGCGCGCTTCGTTCTCGACCAGGCGCGGCGGCATTTCGACCGAGGCGTAGGCGGCGATCAGCTGCTCGCCGACTTCGCGACGCAGGCGGTTCATCAGCGCGCCCTTGAGCTCGCGCTCGAGGTTGATGCGGATGTCCTTGCGGAACTGCTCGGCATCGCCGCTCTTGACGCCGAAGCTCTTGATGAACTCCTTGTCCACGTCCGGCAGCACCGGCGCGGCGACGTCGACCGCCTTCACATGGACCTGGACCTGCTTGCCGGCGAACTGCGGCACGCGCCAGTCGGCCGGGAAGTCGACGGTCAGGGTCTTCTCTTCGTCCTTGGACAGGCCGACCAGGCCCTGCTCGATCGCCGGGAACATGACGCCCGAGCCGATCACGCTGCTGCCCTTCTCCACGCCCTCGGCCGGCAGGCGCTCGTCGCCGACCTGCGACCAGGTCTCCAGGGTCACCAGGTCGCCGTCCTGCGCCGGACGCGCGGCCGGCTGCCAGGTACGACGCTGCAGGCGCAGGTTCTCGATCATCTGCTCGATGTCGGCGTCGGTGACCTCGGCGGTGTGGCGGATCACCTGCAGCTTGGACACGTCGATGTCGCCGAAGTCAGGCACCACTTCGAAGGTGGCCACGAACTGCAGCTCGTTGTCGCCGGCGCGGTCGATGCGCGGGTTGCCGGCCAGGCGCAGTTCGTGCTCGCGCACGGCCGAGTCGAAGGTCTCGCGCAGCAGGCCGTCCAGCGCCTCGGCGCGGATCTGCGGCCCGAACCGCTGCTCGATCACCTTGGCCGGAATCTTGCCCGGACGGAAGCCCTTGATCCGCGCGGTGCGCGCGACTTCGCGCAGGCGGCCGCCGACATGGGTTTCCAGGCGATCCTCCGGCAGGGTGAAGGTCAGACGCCGTTCCAGGGTACCGGTGGTTTCGATCGAAGCTTGCATGTGGACTCCTGCCACCGGGAGCCCACGGCTCTCGGCACGATGTAGAAAAGTACGGGTTGGCGCGGGCACGGGACAGCCGCCGCAGCCGGATAGTTTCGCCTATTCCCGCGGCGCCTGCCAGCGCAGGGCCGGGAGGCCGCCGTGGCGACGCAGAACCCGCCATCGCCACAAGGGGCCATCGGGGGCTGGATGGTGCGAAAGAGGGGACTCGAACCCCTACGCCTTGCGGCACTGGTACCTAAAACCAGGGCGTCTACCAATTCCGCCACTTTCGCGCTGCGGCGCCGGAAGGCGCCTGCCGGCACATTGTTGCAGGCCGGCCGGCAAAGAAAAAGGCACCTGCCGGAGCAGGTGCCTTTTGTTTTGGTGGGCCGTCAAGGATTCGAACCTTGGACCTATTGATTAAGAGTCAACTGCTCTACCAACTGAGCTAACGGCCCTGAAACTGAGTCGCACATTCTATGTGCTTTTTTGCTTCGTTGCAACACCCCGCGAAGCATCGGGTCACGCGATCAATGGGGTGGCTGAGGGGACTCGAACCCCCGACATCTGGAATCACAATCCAGTACTCTAACCAACTGAGCTACAGCCACCATTGAAACCTTGCATCTCCTGCCCGGCACCATGTGGCGCGCCCGACAGGAATCGAACCTGTAACCGCCGGCTTAGAAGGCCGGTGCTCTATCCAGTTGAGCTACGGGCGCCCTGGCTGGATTGTCGCATTCCTTTCCGCCGTTGGACATCGGATTGGTCGGGGTAGAGGGATTCGAACCCCCGACATCCTGCTCCCAAAGCAGGCGCGCTACCAGACTGCGCTATACCCCGGCGGAACATCCCTCGCGGCCAAGGCCGGAAAGGTCGGCTATTGTGGGAAGCTTGCGGCCCGCTGTCAACGTCGCATGCACGCAACATCGCCTGCGCTATGCTCACGGCTTGCCATCGGCATCGGCCGAGAGCCATTTTGAAGGAGAAAACAGCATGCTTCGCAGCGGCAACCCCGCCCTGAAGGAATCCACCTTCCTCGATCTGCACAGCGGCAACGTGGTCTCGCCCGGCAACGGCACGGTCGTCGCGCGCGACAGCGGTGCGATGACCCTGAACGGTACCGCCAACAAGACCGGCATCCTGTTGATGCTGACAGCACTCACCGCCGTATTCGCCTGGAGCCAGTCGGTTTCGATCGATGCCGCGGGCAACGCGATGATCGCTCCTGGCGTGGCCGGCTACGCGCTGGGCGGCCTGATCGGCGGCTTCATCCTGGCCCTGATCACGATCTTCAAGAAGGAATGGTCGCCCATCACCGCGCCGCTGTACGCGCTGGTGGAAGGCTTCTTCCTGGGATCGATCTCGGCGATGTACGAAGTGCGCTTCAACGGCATCGTGCTGCAGGCCGTGCTGCTGACCTTCGGCACCCTGTTCGCGATGCTGTTCGCCTACCGCAGCGGCATGATCAAGGCCACCGAGAACTTCAAGCTGGGCGTGGTCGCGGCGACCGGCGGCATCGCGCTGGTGTATCTGGCCACGATGGTGCTTGGCTTCTTCAACATCCAGATCCCCTACATCCACGCCTCCGGCACGGTCGGCATCCTGTTCAGCCTGTTCGTGGTGGTGGTGGCGGCGCTGAACCTGGTGCTGGACTTCGACTTCATCGAGAGCGGCGTCGAACAGGGCGCACCCAAGTACATGGAGTGGTACGGCGCGTTCGGCCTGATGGTGACCCTGGTGTGGCTGTACCTGGAGTTCCTGCGCCTGCTGTCGAAGCTGCAGTCGCGGAATTGAAGCCGGGAGTCGGGAATCGGGATTGGGGAATCGTAAAAGCGAACTCCCCTTGATCGATGAGCGGGCTTGGCTTCAGACAAGTTTCCGAGCAAAAGAAAGGGCGCCCTGGGGCGCCCTTTCTTTTTTCTGCGATCTTCCGGCCGCTCAGAGGCGGCTGGCGATGGCCTGGGCGAAGCCCATGGTGTTGCCGCTGCCACCCAGGTCCGGGGTCAGACCGTCCTTGGCTTCCAGCGTGGCGACGATGGCGTTGCGCAGGCGCTCGGCGTTCTGCGGCTGGCCGATATGGTCCAGCAGCTGCGCCGCGCCCAGCAGCAGCGCGCACGGGTTGGCCTTGCCCTGCCCGGCGATGTCCGGGGCCGAGCCGTGCACGGCTTCGAAGATCGCCGCGTCCACGCCGATGTTGGCGCCCGGTGCCAGGCCCAGGCCGCCGACCAGGCCGGCGCACAGGTCCGACAGGATGTCGCCGAACAGGTTGGTGGTGACGATGATGTCGAACTGCTCCGGGCGCATCACCAGCTGCATGCAGGCGTTGTCGACGATCATTTCCTGGAATTCGATCTCCGGGTAGTTCGCCGCCACGTCGCGCGCCACCTTCAGGAACAGGCCCGAGGTGGACTTGATGATGTTGGCCTTGTGCACCGCGGTGACCTTCTTGCGGCCGGTCGCGCGGGCCAGGTCGAAGGCGTAGCGGACGATGCGCTCGGAGCCCTTGCGGGTCACCTTGGCCATCGACAGCGCAGTCTCGCCGTCGGCGGACACTTCCTGGCCTTCGCTCAGGTAGGCGCCTTCGGTGTTCTCGCGCACGGTGATCAGGTCCACGCCGGCGCCGAAGCGCGACTTGGTGTTGGGGAACGACTTGGCCGGACGCACGTTGGCGTACAGGTCGAACTGGCGGCGCATGGCCACGTTGATCGAGCTGAAGCCCTCGCCCACCGGCGTGGTCAGCGGGCTCTTCAGCGCCACCTTGTTCTTGCGGATCGACTCCAGCGTGGCGGCCGGCAGCAGGTCGCCGTGCTTCTCCAGCGCCACCAGGCCCGCATCGGCGTATTCGTAGGTGAGGCCGGCGTTCAGCGCGTCGAGCACGAACAGCGTGGCGTCCATGATCTCCGGGCCGATGCCATCGCCACGGATGACCGTGATTGTCTGCGTCATAGGGTTGCGGTTTCCGTACAAGAGGGGGGAGCGCCGCCCGGGAACCGGGGCTGCAGGCGCAAGGAGGTTTCAGCGGTAATTATGCCCGAAGCCGGTGAAGGCGCCCAAAACCGGACGGCCGCCGGCGCGGGCGCCGGTGGCCATCGGGGCAGCCCGAAGCGGGCTCAGTCGTGCGCGTGCTGCGCCGGGGCGGCGGCGCCGGCCTCCAGCGTGTCGAGGAAGTCCACGGCGCGGCGCAGGTGCGGGATCACGATGGAACCGCCGACCACCAGACCCACCGAGAAGGTCTCGAAGAACTCCTCGCGGCTGACCCCGGCCTCCTTGCACTGGGCCACGTGGTAGCTGATGCAGTCGTCGCAGCGCAGCACCAGCGAGGCGACCAGGCCGAGCAGTTCCTTGGTCTTCACGTCCAGCGCGCCGGCCTGGTAGGTCTGGGTGTCGAGCGCGAAGAAGCGCCGCACCACCTGGTTCGGCTCGGCCAGGATGCGCTGGTTCATGCGCTGTCGGAACTCGGTGAACTCGCGGACGCGGTCCTGCCCGGAGGCGCCGCCCTCGCCCGTCGCGGCGCCGCTCATGCCTGCGCCTCGGGCGCGTGGCCGTCGAGCAAGGGCTCCAGCTTGCCGGCGCGGTGCAGCGCCATCATGTCGTCGTAGCCGCCGACGTGGACGTCGCCGACGAAGATCTGCGGCACGCTGGTGCGCCGCGCCAGCGCGACCATCTTCTCGCGCTCGGCCGGGTCCAGGTCGATCCGCACCTCGTTCCAGGTACGGCCCTTGCTCTTGAGGAAGTTCTTGGCCGCCACGCAGTACGGGCAGATCGCGGTGGAATAGAGGGTGATCGGCGGGCCGCCGGCGTGGCCGGTGTCGGCAGTTGGGTTGTCCACGGGAAACTCCGGGCGGTGTAGAAGGTCCAAGCCACTATGGTAGCGGCCGGGTGGATTTTCGAGGCCGCTGCCGCAACACTGCGAATCATCCCGGATTCACCGTCGTCCCGGCCGCCACCCGGCGTCCGCCTGCCCCCCCCCCTGGAGCCTGTCTTGCGCCTGCTGCCGCTCGCCTTCGCGATCACCCTGGCCACCGCCTGCGCCGTGGCGCCGGCCCAGGAGAACAAGCTGCCGGACATCGGCTCCTCGGCCGGCGAGCTGCTGACCCCGGCGCGCCAGGCCGAGTACGGCAAGATGATGCTGGCCGAGCTGCGCAGCTACGGCTACGTGCTCGAAGACCCGCTGATCGACGACTGGCTGCAGACCATGGGCACCCGGCTCGGCGCCAACAGCGACCAGCCGCAGCAGAAGTTCACCTTCTTCATGCTGCGCGACCGCCAGATCAACGCCTTCGCCACCCTCGGCGGCTACGTGGCGGTCAACGCCGGGCTGGTGCTGACCGCCGAGCGCGAGGACGAGGTGGCCGCGGTGCTGTCGCACGAGATCGCCCACGTCACCCAGCAGCACGTGCTGCGCGGGGTCGAGCGGGCGCAGCGCGACCAGATCCCGATCCTGCTCGGCATGCTCGCCGCGGTGGTCGCGGCGCAGCAGGCCGGCGGGCGCTCCAGCGGCGACGCCACCCAGGCGGCGATCGCCAGCGGCCTGGGGCTGATGCAGCAGCGGCAGATCGACTACACCCGCTCCAACGAATCGGAGGCCGACCGTCTGGGCATCCGCACCCTGGCGCGCAGCGGCTACGACGTCGACGCGATGGCCGGCTTCTTCGAGCGCATGTCGCTGGCGATGCGCGGCAACCAGGGCGGCTACAGCACCCCCGACTTCCTGATGACCCACCCGGTCACCACCACCCGCATCAGCGAGGCCCGCGAGCGCGCCGAGCAGATGAAGAAGAACACCCTGACCCTGACCACCAGCGTGCCCGGCGGCACCCTGAAGGAGCGCGTCGATCCGAACGACGTGTCGCTGAGCCAGCCGCTGGGCGCGCCCAGCAACCCGCTGCTGCCCGGCGGCCTGCAACTGCCGTTCGCCAACTACGCGCGCGGCCCCAGCGGCCAGTTCGAATGGGCCCGCGAGCGGCTGGGGGGGGTTAG
>NZ_AQOK01000793.1:0-12298 GCF_000364645.1 Xanthomonas sp. SHU 308
GCGATCCGCGAGTACGAAGGCCTGCGCCAGGGCAGCAAACAGGGCCTGAGCGATGCCCAGCGCTATGGCCTGGCACTGGCCCGGCTGCGTGCCGGCGGCAGTGCGCAGGAGGTCGCGCAGACGCTGGAAAGCCTGCTGCAGGCGCACCCGGACAACTGGTGGCTGACCGTGGCGGTGGCCGAGGCCGAGGCCAAGGCCGGCCGCAACCAGGCCGCCGACCAGCGCTTCGAGGCGCTGGTCAAGCGCATGCCCAGCAACCGGGCAGTGGCGCTGAGCTACGCGACCGCCCTCAACGAACAGGGCGGCCGCCAGGCCGGCCAGCGCGCCCAGGCGGTGCTGCGGCCGCTGCTCGGGGCGGCCGCGGAGGACCCGGTGTTCCAGCGCACCTTCGCCCGTGCCTGCGAACTGGCCGGCGACGACACCCGGGCCGGCGAGGCGTATGCCGAGGCGGCGTACCTGAACGGGCATCCGGAGCAGGCCCTGATCCAGCTGAGCAACCTGAAGAAGCGCAGCGACCTGGACTACGTGGCGCGCGCGCGCATCGACGCCCGCATCGCCGCGATCACCCCGACGGTGCTGGAACTGCGCCGCCAGGGCGTACAGGACCCTGACATGCAACGGCGCTGAAACGCGCCCGTGGCAGGCGTCACTCAAACGTAATAAAACCGTAGTCTACTGGCGACCTTCCTCCCCAGTTCCACGGTGCCGTTGTGCAGAAACGCATCCTGATCGTCGACGACGAGCCGGCCATCCGCGACATGGTCGCGTTCGCCCTGCGCAAGGGCGACTTCGAGCCGGTGCACGCCGGCGATGCCCGCGAAGCGCAGACCTCGATCGCCGACCGGGTCCCGGACCTGATCCTGCTGGACTGGATGCTGCCCGGCACCAGCGGCCTGGAACTGGCCCGGCGCTGGCGCAAGGATGCGATGACCCGCGAAGTGCCGATCATCATGCTCACCGCCCGCGGCGAGGAGAACGACCGCGTCGGCGGCCTGGAGGCCGGCGTCGACGACTACGTGGTCAAGCCGTTCTCGGCACGCGAGCTGCTGGCGCGGATCCGCGCAGTGATGCGCCGCACCCGCGAGGACGACGAGGACGGCAGCGTCTCGGTCGGCAGCCTGCGCATCGACGGCGCCGCGCACCGGGTGTTCGCCGGCGAGGCGCCGGTGCCGATCGGCCCGACCGAGTACCGCCTGCTGCACTTCTTCATGACCCACCCCGAGCGCGTCTACAGCCGCGCGCAGTTGCTCGATCACGTCTGGGGCGGCAGCGTCTACGTGGAAGAGCGCACCATCGACGTGCACATCCGCCGCCTGCGCAAGACGCTGGAGCCGTTCTCGGTGGAAAACATGGTGCAGACCGTCCGCGGTTCCGGCTATCGCTTCTCTGCGTCCATCTGACCGCCGCCTTCGCCTGCTATAACGGCGGACGGATCACGATCCTTTGCGACAGAGTGCGTTCCCGATGCCCCGCCACATCCGCTCCGCCTGGTTGAAGACCCTCGGCACGCTCGCCGGCCTGCTGTTGCTGGCGTTGCTGATCGGCTGGATCGGCGGCCATGTGTGGATGGCGCTGACCCTGATGTCGCTGGGGGTGATGGGCTGGCACTACTGGCGGCTGCGGCGGGTGCTGCGGCGGCTGACCGCGCGCCAGCGCTGGGAGCCGCCGGCCGGCACCGGCGTGTGGAACGAACTGGACCGGCTGCTGTACCGCAGCCAGGCGGAAATGCGCGTGCGCAAGCGGCGCCTGCTGGACATGCTGCGCGCCTACCGCGCCGCCGCCGCGGCGCTGCCGGACGCGGTGGTGGTGGTGGACCGCAACAGCCAGCGCATCCAGTGGTTCAACGAAGCGGCAGGCACCCTGCTCGGCCTGCGCCACCCCAGCGACCTCGGCGCGCCGGTGGTGGAGCGGCTGCAGCCGATGCCGCTGGCGCACTGGCTCAGCGGCGGCCGCAACGCCGAGCCGATGCTGGACATGCCCTCCCCGGTCGACGACCGCCTGCGCCTGAACCTGCGCCTGATTCCCTATTCCGACGACCACTGGCTGCTGGTCGCGCGCGACGTCAGCAAGCTGCTGCAACTGGAGCAGGTGCGCCGCGATTTCGTCGCCAACGTCTCGCACGAGTTGCGCACGCCGCTGACCGTGGTCCACGGCTACCTGGACATGCTCGACCCGGAGGACTTTCCGGATTCGGGGCCGATGATCGCCGAGATGCGCAAGCAGTCGCAACGCATGACCCAGCTGGTCGAGGATCTGCTGACCCTGTCGCGGCTGGAATCGCAGGAACACGCCAACGAGGAGTCGATCGCGATGGCGCCGATGCTGGCCACGCTGCGCCGCGAGGCCGAGGCGCACAGCCAGGGCCGGCACCGCATCGAGGTCCACGACGAAGCCGATTGCGACCTGGTCGGCTCCAACAAGGAACTGCACAGCGCCTTCTCCAACCTGGTCACCAACGCGGTGCGCTATACCGCGGCCGGCGGCACCATCCGCATCACCTTCGCCCGCGAGGGCGATGGCGCGGTGCTGGCGGTGCGCGACAGCGGCTACGGCATTCCCGCGCATCACCTGCCGCGGATCACCGAGCGCTTCTACCGCGTCTCCAGCAGCCGCTCGCGCGAGAGCGGCGGCACCGGCCTGGGCCTGTCGATCGTCAAGCACGTCCTCGGCCTGCACCAGGCGCGGCTGGAGATCGAGAGCGAAGTCGGCAAGGGCAGCACCTTCTCCTGCCACTTCGGCGCCGGGCGCGTGCATCCGCGGCACGACCATGCCACCCTGACCTCCGCCTAACGAGAGACACCATGCCCCGCCGCGCCCCTGCCCTGCCGCCCACGCCGCCCCCGGACATTCCCAGCGACCCGCTGCGCGACCCCGCGCTGTACATCAACCGCGAGCTGTCGCAACTGGACTTCAATTTCCGGGTGCTGGCGCAGGCGCAGGATCCGCAGGTGCCGTTGCTGGAGCGGCTGCGTTTCCTGTGCATCTCCTGCACCAACCTCGACGAGTTCTTCGAGATCCGCGCCGCCACCGTGCGCCACGCGCAGGAATTCGGGCTGCCGCCGGCACCGGACGGGATGAGCCCCAATGCCATCCTCACCTCGATCCACGACCGCGCCGCGCAACTGGTCGACCAGCAGTACCGCTGCTGGAACGAGGTGCTGCGCCCGGCGCTGAAGGACGCCGGCATCGGCGTGCTCGGCCGGCATTCCTGGAACGCGCGGCAGAAGCGCTGGCTGCGCGCCTACTTCCGCAACGAGATCATGCCGGTGCTGTCGCCGCTGGGCCTGGACCCGGCGCACCCGTTCCCGAAGATCCTCAACAAGTCGCTGAACATCGTGGTGGTACTCAAGGGCACCGACGCGTTCGGCCGCGTCGGCCACCTGGCGATCGTGCGCGCGCCGCGCTCGCTGCCGCGCATCATCCAGTTGCCGGAAAGCCTGGCCGAGGGCGGCCAGAGCTTCGTGTTCCTGTCCTCGGTGCTGTCCACCTTCGTCGACGAGCTGTTCCCGGGCATGGAGGTGATGGGCTCCTACCAGTTCCGCGTCACCCGCAACTCGGAACTGGTGGTGGACGAGGAGGAAGTGGAGAACCTGGCGCTGGCGCTGCGCGACGAACTGGTCAACCGCGGCTACCGGCCGGCGGTGCGGCTGGAGATCGCCGAGGACTGCCCGAAATCGATCGTGCGCACCCTGCTGCAGAACTTCGAACTGCCGGAAAACGCGGTCTACCGGATCAACGGCCCGGTCAACCTGAGCCGGGTCAACCAGGTTTACGACCTGGTGCAGCGCCCGGACCTGAAGTATCCGGCGATGAATCCGCGCACCCTGCGCGACAGCGAAGGCATCTTCGAGATCGCCGCCGCCGGCGACGTGCTGCTGCACCACCCGTTCGACGCCTTCACCGCGGTGCTGGACCTGATCAAGCAGGCCGCGATCGACCCCAACGTGCTGGCGATCAAGCAGACCCTGTACCGCACCGGCAAGGATTCGGCGATCGTCGATGCGCTGGTGCTGGCCGCGCGCAACGGCAAGGACGTCACCGTGGTGGTGGAACTGCGCGCGCGCTTCGACGAAGAGGCCAACCTGGGCCTGGCCGACCGCCTGCAGGAAGCCGGCGTGCAGGTGGTGTACGGCGTGGTCGGCTACAAGACCCACGCCAAGATGCTGCTGATCGTGCGCCGCGAGGGCCGCAAGCTGCGCCGCTACGTGCACCTGGGCACCGGCAACTACCACAGCGGCACCGCGCGCGCCTACACCGACCTGAGCCTGATCACCGCCGACGTGGACATCGGCAACGACGTGCACCTGCTGTTCCAGCAGTTGTCCGGGCTGGCGCCGAAGATCCGCCTCAAGCGCCTGCTGCAATCGCCCTTCACCCTGCACCCGGGCGTGCTGCACCGGATCGAGCGCGAGACCAAGCTGGCGCATGCCGGCCGCCCGGGCCGCATCATCGCCAAGATGAACGCGCTCAACGAGCCGCAGGTGATCCGCGCGCTGTACGCGGCCTCGCAGGCCGGGGTCAAGATCGACCTGATCGTGCGCGGCGCCTGCACCCTGCGCCCGGGCGTGCCGGGCGTCTCCGACAACATCCGGGTGCGCTCGATCGTCGGCCGCTTCCTCGAGCACAGCCGGGTCTACTGGTTTGGCAACGACGGTGCGCCGGAACTGTTCTGCGCCAGCGCCGACTGGCTGGAACGCAACCTGCTGCGGCGCGTGGAGACCGGCTTCCCGATCCTGGATCCGGACCTGGTCAAGCGCATCCACCGCGAGGTGCTGCAGAACTACCTGGCCGACAATCTCAACGCCTGGGAACTGGACGCCGACGGCAACTACCGCAAGCTGGCCCCGGGCCAGGACCAGCCGCCGCATTCGGCGCAGCTGGCCCTGCTCGACGGGCTCTGAGCACACCGCGGCGCAGCGCCAACGGCGCGCGCCGCGCATCGGCTACCATTCCGCCATGCCTGCCACCTCCCCCACTCATCCGCCGCTGCGCGACGGCGACCTGCTGGCCGCCATCGACCTGGGTTCCAACAGCTTCCACATGGTCATCGCCCGCTACCAGCTCGGGCAGTTGCGGGTGGTGGACCGCCTGCGCGAGACCGTGCGCATGGCCGACGGCCTGGACAACAAGGGCGGACTGTCCACCGAGGCGCGACAGCGCGCGCTGGAATGCCTGGCGCGCTTCGGCCAGCGCCTCCGCGACCTGCCCTCGCTGCGGGTGCGCGCGCTGGCCACCAACACCGTGCGCCAGCTGCGCTCGCCGCAGACCTTCCTGATTCCCGGCGAAACCGCGCTCGGCCATCCGATCGAAGTGGTCAGCGGCCGCGAGGAAGCGCGCCTGATCTACCTCGGCGTGGCCCATGCGCAGCCGCCCAAGCCGGACGAACGCCGCCTGGTGATAGACATCGGCGGCGGCTCCACCGAATTCATCATCGGCAGCGGCTTCCAGACCCTGGAACGCGAGAGCCTGCAGGCCGGCTGCATCGCCAGCACGCGGCGCTTCTTCCCGGGCGGCAAGCTGTCCAAGAAGAAGTGGAAGGACGCGCTGACCGAGATCGGCGCCGAGTTCCAGCAGTTCGCCGGGCAGTACCGTGCGCTGGGCTGGCACGAGGCGCTGGGCTCGTCGGGCACGCACAAGGCGATCGGCGAGATCTGCGCGGCGATGAAGCTGACCAAGGGCGCGATCACCGCCGAGGCGCTGCCGCAGTTGCGCGACCGCCTGCTGCTGGCCAAGCGCATCGAGGACATCGACCTGCCCGGCCTGTCCGCCGACCGCCGGCCGATCATCGCCGGCGGCGTGCTGGTGCTGGAGGCGGCATTCCAGGCCCTGGGCCTGCAACGGCTGATGGTGAGCAAGGCGGCCATGCGCGAAGGCATCCTCTACGACATGCTCGGCCGCGGCGGCGAGAACGATCCGCGCGAAACCGCGATCGCCGCGCTGACCCAGCGCTACGGCATCGACGAAGCGCAGGCCGCGCGCGTGGAGCACACCGCGATGGCGCTGTTCGAGCAGGTCGCCGGCGACTGGGCGCTGGATGCCGACGACGCGCGCATGCTCGGCTGGGCCGCGCGCCTGCACGAACTCGGCCAGGCCATCGCGCACAGCCAGTACCACGTGCACGGCGCCTACGTGCTGGAGCACTCGGACATCGCCGGCTTCTCGCGGCAGGAGCAGCAGGTGTTGGCCACGCTGGTGCGCACGCACCGCCGCAACGTGTCCAAGACCGCGTTCGACGCGCTGCCCGACCGCCTGCTGCTCAGCGCCAAGCGCAAGGCCGCGCTGCTGCGCCTGGCGGTGCTGCTGCACCGCGCGCACGAGGCCGACCCGATCCCGGCGCTGGAACTGAAGGCCGACGGCGCCAACCTGCACCTGATCCTGTCGCAGCCGTGGATCGAGTCGCGGCCGTTGCAGCGTGCCGACCTGATCGGCGAGGTCGAGGGCATGGCCGGGTTGGGGATCAATTTCCGTCCATTTGTGGCTTGAAAGCCGGGATTGGGGAATCGGGAATGGGGATTGGGTGGTTTGCTTGAGCTGAAGCGACACGGGTAAGGCCTCGCTCGCCTGCAGGCCATTGCACCTGGTCGCCTGATGATGCAAGCGCACCTAAACGCCCGGCGTGGGCGTCATCGTTCCTACATGCGCTGGACATGTTCGCTTCACTGCATTGCGCGAGGCTTTGTCAAACCGGAGCCCCCGCATGCGCTACGCGATCGTCACCGAGACGTATCCCCCTGAGGTCAACGGCGTCGCGCTGACCGTGCAGGGGCTGGAACTGGGGCTGCGCGCGCGCGGCCATACGGTCGACGTGGTGCGTCCGCGCCAGGCCGGCGACGCCGACCCGGCGGATCTGCGGCTGGTGCGCGGTGCCGCGCTGCCGCGCTACCCCGGATTGAAATTCGGCCTGCCCGCGCCGCGGCGCCTGACCAAGCTGTGGCAGGCGGCGCCGCCGGATGCGGTGTACATCGCCACCGAAGGCCCGCTGGGCTGGTCGGCGCTGCGCAGCGCGCGGCGCCTGGGCATTCCGATCGCCACCGGCTTCCACACCCGCTTCGACGAGTACCTGCCGCAGTACGGCGCGGCCTGGCTGCAGTCGACCGCGCTGCGCTGGATGCGGCGCTTCCACAACCAGGCCCAGGCGACCCTGGTGCCGACCCGCGAACTGCGCGACTTCCTCGCCACCCAGGGTTTCGAGCGGGTGCGCCTGCTGGCGCGCGCGGTGGACAGCAAGCAGTTCGAGCCGCAGCGCCGCGATCCGCAGTTGCGCGCACAGTGGGGCCTGCAGGACGACGACTGCGCGGTGCTCTACGTGGGCCGCATCGCCTCGGAGAAGAACCTGCCGCTGGCGGTGCGCGCGTTCCGCCAGTTGCAGCAGCAGCGTCCGCGGGCGCGCTTCGTCTGGGTCGGCGACGGCCCGCTGCGCGAGCGCCTGGCGCAGGAGAATCCCGACTTCATTTTCTGCGGCATCCAGCGCGGCGACGCGCTGGCGCGGCATTTCGCCAGCGGCGACCTGTTCCTGTTCCCCAGCCGCAGCGAGACCTTCGGCAACGTGACCCTGGAAGCGATGGCCAGTGGCGTCGCCACCGTCGCCTTCGACTACGGCGCGGCACGCGAATACCTGCGCGACGGCATCAATGGTGCGGCGGTGGCCGACGACGAGGCCTTCATCGCCGCCGCGCTGCGCCTGGGCAGCGACGACGCGCTGCGCCAGCGCCTCGGCGAGGCGGCCTGCGCGTCGATGCAGCAACTGCGCCCGGAGCGCGTGGTGGCCGATTTCGATGCCCTGCTCAACCAACTGGCGGACACCCGGAGGACGCATGTCGACGCGGCTTGAGATCCTGCGCGGGCACGAGACCCGCTGGTGCCGGCGCGCCAACCACTGGTGCCGGCGGCGTTCGGTGCGACGCTTCTTCGCGGTGATCAGCCGCCTCGGCGACGGCGTGTTCTGGTACGCGCTGATGACCCTGCTGGTGCTGTGCGACGGCATGGACGGCGTGTTCGCCTCCGCGCACATGGCCGCCACCGGCGTGGTCGCGCTGAGCCTGTACAAGGGTCTGAAGCGCTGGACCCGCCGCCCGCGTCCGTACGCCGCCGATATGCGCATCCGCGCCTGGGTGGCGCCGCTGGACGAGTTCAGCTTCCCCTCCGGCCACACCCTGCACGCGGTGTCCTTCGGCATCGTCGCCCTGGCCTACTACCCCTGGCTGGCGCCATTGCTTGTGCCCTTCATCGCCTGCGTGGCGCTGTCGCGGGTGGTGCTGGGCCTGCACTACCCCAGCGACGTGCTCGCCGCCACCGGCATCGGCACGTTGTTGGCGGGCGTGTCGTTGTGGTTGGTATGAGGCTGGGAATGGGGAGTCGGGAATAGGGAATAGGAACGGCGAGGGCTTTTGCCATTCCCGATTCCCGTTTCTCCATTCCCGGCGGTACTACAATGGCCGAATGACCACGCTGTTCATCTCCGACCTGCATCTGGACCCGGCACGGCCGGCGATCACCGCGCTGTTTCTCGACTTCCTGCGCGGGCAGGCGCGGCAGGCCGAGGCGTTGTACATCCTCGGCGACCTGTTCGAGGCCTGGATCGGCGACGACACGCCGTCCGAGGCGGCCGATGCGGTGGCGGTGGAGCTGCACGCGCTGCACGAGGCCGGGGTGCCGGTGTTCTTCATGCACGGCAACCGCGACTTCCTGCTCGGCGCCGACTACGCGCGGCGTGCCGGCCTGCGCCTGCTGCCCGATCCCTGCGTGATCGATCTGTACGGCGAGCCGACCCTGCTGCTGCACGGCGACCTGCTGTGCACCGACGACACCGCCTACCAGGCGTTCCGCGCGCAGACCCGCGACCCGGCCTTCCAGCAGCAGTTCCTGGCGCAGCCGCTGGCCGCGCGCATCGCCTACGCGCAGCAGGCGCGCGCCGCCAGCCAGGCGCGCCAGGCCGAGTTGAAACAGGACGACAGCGCGCAGTTCGAAACCGTCACCGACGTGGCCCCGGCCGAAGTCGCCGCCACCTTCGCCCGCTACGGCGTGGCGCGGATGATCCATGGCCACACCCACCGGCCGGCGGTGCATGCGCTGGACGTGGAGGGCCGTGCCTGCACCCGCATCGTGCTCGGCGACTGGTACGAACAGGGTTCGGTGCTGCGCGTGGACGCGCAGGGCTGCCAACTGCAACAGCTCTAGCGCCGGCGTCCGGCACGGCCGCGGGCAGCCCGGCGATGCGCACCCGGCACTTCGCGGCAACGCATTTCCCTGCGACCGCGGCGCGGCTGCAGAACGGCGCCGAATAGCGCTTCGGCCCCGGATTCCGCAGGGCCGCCGATGACGGCATCCCAGTGCACCGGGTCGTCTCCGCCCACCTCATGGCAGTCCGGAATCAGGCCTGACAATCCGGGCCGCGACGTCGACACCGCCCACATCCGGGCCACCGTCCTCCACCCGCGTTTCCTGGCCGCGCAGCGCCGCGACCACGCGCGCGGCGCGGTGCGAAAATCCGCCTGTCAGGGCAAGCCGCCACCGGCTTGCTGCTGCCGCCATTGCGCGTATTCGACGAAGTCGCCGTCGACCACGTCGTACCACTGGATCGCACCGGAGCGCTCGACACGGAAGCGGTCGCGGACCGGCTCGGTCTGCGGGTCGCCCGGGCAGCCGTCGCCGTGCTTCTCGCGTACGGCGATCTCGATCGCCGCCGGCGCGGCGGCCTCGGGTGCGGCCGCTGCAGACGCTGCCGGGGAGGCGGCGCCCTCGCCGTCCTCGACAACGTAGCCCAGGCACTGCAGATCGGGATAGGCATGATCGGCCGACAGGCGCGCCTGCAACACGTCCATCGCGCGGTTCCCGTCGAAGGTGTCGGCCGGTGCGGCCGGCGGGGTCGCCCGCGGCGCGTCGGTCTTGGCGGTCGGCGACGGCGTATCGGTCTGCCGATCGGGGGCGGGGCCGCAGCCCGCGCTCAGCATCGCCAGCAGCAGCGCGGCCGGCAGTCGCATGCGCTTGAACATCGTCGATCCCAGGAAGTCGGTCGGCACCGGCCGCGCCGGTACCGCTTCCCAGCATAGCCGAAGCGGACGCCGCCGCGCCCGCTCCTGCCGTCTTCGCCGCACGTGGCGCAGGCAGGCGGCCTGCGCCACGCGCGGGCCGGCTCAGCGGAACCCGGCCACCGTCGCCTTGGTGTTGACCAGCACGCGCTGGTTGTCGGCGGTGCTGGCATTGCCCATCGGCACGCCGTTGTAGGACACGTTCGGGTTGGACCAGTAGTTCAGCCGCGGGCAGCTGCTGGTGCAGTTGTAGGCCATGATCGTGCGCCAGCTGTTGCCGTAGCGATAGCCGTGGCCATAGGCGTACGGCGAGGTGCTGGAGTCGGTGGCCACGTCGTGGCGCGCGCTCTGCAGGTGGCCGATCTCGTGGGCGAAGCTGTAGTAGCCGGTGGCGCAATCCCAGTACACCGCCGCGAACGCGGTGGCGGCGGTGGAACCGATGCCCGAGGCGAGGCCGCAATAGGCGGAGTTGTCGATGATCAGCACGCCGACGTCGGCCGCGGTGTTGTTGCGCGAGGTATGGATGCTGTCCATGTAGCCGTCGCTGGTGCCGCGGAAGCGGGTCAGGTCGGTGTTGAAATCGCCGGACTCGGTGTAGTTGGTGGTCTCGTAGCCGGCCAGCTGCATGGTGATGCCGACGTTGCTGTTGGTGTAGCCCTGGTTGGACTCGGCCACCGCCAACTGCACCAGCGACTGCATGTTGCCGCCGTAGCTGGTCACCGCCTTGTTGGTCGCCACCACCAGCACACGGATGGTCGCGGGCGAACCCGACGAGGCACCGGCGGCGGTCACGCGTTCGTCGATCACCGACTGCGGCATCTGCACGGTCGGCAGCAGCGCGTAGTCGGCCGGATGCTCGGCCGGCATGCGCCGTTCGTCGACCTCCACCAGCACATGGCCGCCACCGGCGATCGGACGCAGGTGGAACAGCGTGCCGTTGCTGCGGATGCTGCCGGTGATGGTGTCGCCGCTGCGCACCAGAATCGCCGAGTTCAGCGGATCCAGGCCGGACAGCGCACGGGTCCGCGCCACCGCGGCATTGCCGAGATTGCCGTACCAGATGCTGTTGCCGCCTTCCAATTGCTCGGTCTTCAACTGCGTGGCGGTGATGCGCTGGCCCAGCAGGTCCAGCTCGAGTTGCTTCTGTCCGGCGGTGACCGCGGCGGCGTTCACGCCGACCCGCTGCACCGCGCCGGTGGCGGGATTGGCCAGCAGGCGGCTCAGCGCCGGCTCGCCGGCGATGGACTTGGAGACGTACTGGCTGCTCTGGAACAGGGGCGTTCCGGCTGCGGAGGCGGAACCGGCGACACACAGGGCAAGCATCGCGGTAAGGCTGCACATCGACTTCATGTCGGACTCCTGGGTGGTGAGTAGGGACGAACGTCGCCCCGCGCGCGGCCGGAGACGGGGGAGGCCGCGCGGGGGAGTTCGATTAGCCGCTCAGCAACCGTTCAGCGCAAGCAACAAATGCAGCGGGGTCTCCGCTCGGAGATAGGCGTCACAGAACGCACGCAAGGGCGTTCATGCCGCCGCCTGCGCGTTGACGCGACCCGGGCGCCATGCCGCAGGAGGACGCCGCCTCAGCCGGCCTGCTGCTGCAGCGCCAGCAATTCGTCCTCGTCGAACCCGGCCAGCAGGCGCGCCTGCAGGTTGAACGGGCCGTGCAGGTAGCCGCCGGCGTACTCGCGCAGCAAGGCGGCGAAGCGGGCGCGCGGCTCGATCCCGGCCTGCGCGCAGTACCAGCGATACCAGCGCGAGCCGGCGGCCACGTGCGCCACTTCCTCGCGCAGGATGATCTCCAGGATGTCGGCGGTGGCGTCGTCGCCGAGCGCGCGCAGCTTGGCGATCATGCCCGGGGTCACGTCCAGGCCGCGCGCCTCCAGCACGCGCGGCACCAGCGCCATCCGCGCCAGGCCGTCGTGGGCGGTCTTCTCGCACATCTCCCACAGGCCGTTGTGCGCGGCGAAATCGCCGTAGGCATGGCCCAGCGCGCGCAGGCGGTCGCGCAGCAGCACGAAATGGCGCGATTCGTCGTCCGCCACCGCCACCCAGTCGGCGTAGAACGCCGGCGGCAGGCCGCGGAAGCGATAGACCGCGTCCCAGGCCAGGTCGATGGCGTTGAGTTCGATGTGGGCGATGGCGTGGATGAACGCCGCACGGCCCTCGGCACTGCCGAGGCCGCGCCGCGGCAGCTCGCGCGGATGCACCAGCAGCGGTCGCGGTGGCCGCCCCGGCATGCGGATCGGCTCGGGCGCCGGCGCCGCGGCCGA
>NZ_AQOK01000794.1:0-405 GCF_000364645.1 Xanthomonas sp. SHU 308
TGGCGCAAGCCCTCGCCGCTGCCGCCGTTGCCGCGCGACGACGACGCCGCGCTGGCGGCGAGCGCCGCGGTGCCGGTGGTCGCGCACCGTGATGTCGATGCGCCGGAACTGCCGCCGCTGGAGCCGGCCGAGCCGCTGGCCGAGGAGGAGACGGTCGCCCGCGACCACGAGGCGTTGGAAGAGTGGTCGCGCGCCGACCATCTGGACCACGCTGCCGCCGATCACGCCGATCACCACACCGCGCTCGACGACGACGCCTTCGAGCGGGTGCTGGCGCAGCAGTCGCTGCGGCAGGCGCCGGCCGATGCGCCGCTGTCCGCGGACAACGACGACGACCATTCCGCTGGCGTGTCCGATGCCCATTCGGAGGCCGCACCGGCCGCCGAGCCGGCTGCCGAGGCGCCG
>NZ_AQOK01000795.1:0-411 GCF_000364645.1 Xanthomonas sp. SHU 308
CAGCGGCGGCGCGCACGTAGTCGGTGGCCAGCGCGCGGCCCAGGCGGCCGGAAAAGGCGCGGGTCAACGTGGTCTGCTCGGGTTCGGCGTGGGCCAGCGCATCCGCCCAGGCCGGTGCCAGCGCCGCCTCCGGGGTGCGCAGCAGGGCGGTGCCGATCTGCACCGCGCTCGCGCCCAGGGTCAAAGCGGCGGCGATGCCACGGCCTTCGCCGATGCCGCCGGCGGCGATCACCGGGATCTGCAACTGGTCGGCCAGCCGCGGCAGCAGCGCGAACAGCCCGGTCAACTGCCGCTCGGCGCTGCCGGCCTCGAAGGCACCGCGATGGCCGCCGGCCTCCGCCCCCTGCGCGACCACCGCATCGGCACCGGCGGCCTGCGCGGCCAGCGCCTCGTCCAGGGTGGTGGCGCAGG
>NZ_AQOK01000796.1:0-2460 GCF_000364645.1 Xanthomonas sp. SHU 308
CAGGCGATCCCGGCCTGCTGCAGGCGCTGCACCTGGTCCGGCCGGAACAGGCCCATGATCGACGAGGCCACCGCCGGCCGCGCCGCAAGCAGGGCCTCGAACTGGGCATCGAAATCGGCCGGCGCCGCATCGCCGGCGGCGGCGTCGACCGGCGGGCCCCAGGCCGCGAGAAAGGCGCGCACCTCGGCCTCCGCGGCAGCATCGCGCGCGGGCAACGGATCCGGCACCCACAGATTGACCTGCGCCGGCCCACCGCCGGCGGCGCGGAACGAGTCCATCCACGCCACGATGTCCTGCGGCGCCGACAGCACCGCGCCCATCGCCCCCATGCCGCCGGCCGTGGCGACCGCGGCCGACAGCGGCACCGGGCAGGCACCGGCCATCGGGCTGAGCAGGATCGGCAGGCGCAGGCCGAAGCGCTCGCAGAACGTGGTGGCGCGAGCCTGAAGCGAAGACTGCATTGCCCTCTCACCGTGCGCGGAAGGCGTCAGTATGCGGGACACAGCCTGCCTTTGCCGCCGGAGGGCACCAGCACAAAGGCGACCTCCCTATCGCGATGGGCGGCGCGTCCAGCGCAAATACCGTGGGCGACTGCATACGCCATGGCATGTCTTGCTGGGATTGCGAACGTCTTTCCCCAACCCGGATGACGTCACCAGCGAAATGGAAGCGGCGGGTCCGTGCATCACGGACCCGCCAAGCGCAGTCAGGCGCCGAAGTGGATGCTGCCTCGTAAAGGTGCGGAATTCGCGTCGCAGAACTGCTCGAAGTCCGCATAGAACCGGACCACGTTGCCCTGCGCATCCTGCTCGATCTTGCGCACGTTCAAGGTGCCACGGGTCGCGTTGCACCCCCGCCCGTTGCCGTAGAAATCGAATCCGGCGTTGAGGCTGTCGGCGAACCGGCTGATGGAATAGCGCCCCGGTACCAAGGTCTTGCCGGCGGGTGCCGCAATGGTCGCAGTCCAATCGTCGCGCAGCCCCGAGGCGGCATACCGAAGCCGTGACGGCGTCCCGTCCAATGCAAACACGCTCGTATCGTTGTAATACGTCTTGTCCACACCACCGCCGACATAGTCGCCGTCACCGCTGTTCAATTTCAGATACAGCGGCGCTGCGTTGTAGCTGACCACGCCCGCGAGCGCCGGCGCCTTGTTGGTCTCGCATTGCTGGACGAAGGATGCTTCCAGCTGATCCACGTTCCCGGCGGCATCGAACGCGACCTGCCGGATCGATACCTTTCCCCAGATCCTGTTGCAGCCCCGCCCGGTGCTTGAGACGTCGAGCCCGGGCGAGCGGCCTGTCTTGAACGCCGAGCGCTCTGCATTGGCATAAACGCCGGGAGCCAGCCCAGTCCCGACGGGCGGCCTGATCGTGATCGACCAGTACTCGCCCGCCGTACTGGTGATGGACAGCTCGACCCGATCCTTGGTGCCGCGCACGCCGAATGTCGCGTTCGCATCGGTCAGAACGGCCTTCTTGCCCTGGCCGATGTAGTCGCCTGCGTTGCTGGAATACGAAAAGATCGAGGCTGCGTCACACGCGAACGCCAATCCGGCACCCGCCAGCACCGCCGCGAACCTACACACTTGTCCATTGAGTCCTTGCATACATCCTCCGATGATTAGGGTTGCCCGGTCCGGAGCAAGCTATGTCCGTCCGCGGACGCGTCATCCTAGACATCGCCAGTGTCATGCGCTGCGACTGGCATCGCAGCCGCTGACGCAGCGAAACGACAGGTCGCCGCACTGCGTACCAAGCCCTCCCTGCCGCCGCCGGCCATCTTCGGCATCAACGCTCTGCGGCGGCGACGCTCACGGCAGCGGCACCGGCAAACATTGCCGGTCCCGATCGCCGACCCACACCTGCTGCAGGGAAAAAGCGCGCAACAGCGACGGGCACTGGACGAAGGCACCCCACAGCCGCAGATCGACGAACGTCTCGACAGCACGATCGCGCCACGCCGCCGGGCCGGACAGCCGCAGCTCCAGGCAATACAGCCCATCGACCGGACACACCACCTCCACGCACGCCGGCGTCGCCGCGGACGGACGCAAGGCCATCAGCTGCGGCCCGTGCAACAGCGCGAACAGCCCCAGTTCGCCGTCGGTCGGACGGCTGCCGCCGGGCACCGGCAGTGGCCGACCGAACAGGCCGGATGTCCACACCGCCTCCAGCACCAGGACGTCGCCCTGGCTCAGCTGCAGAAAGTGACGATGCACGACCACGTTATCCGTGGGATCCGCCACCGCGGTGTCCGGCGCTCCATGCACGTCCCAGGCCCGCTCGGCGCCGACGAACAGCAACGCGGCCGCGGCCGGCACGCGCGCCACGCAACGCGGCGGCAACTGCGCCAGCGGCCACGCGTCACGCGCTGGCGCCTCGGTGACGGCGAGGCTGCCATCGGGGCGCTGCGCATACGCCAGCGGCGTGCCGCGCAGCGGCTGCACCGGCAGCGCCC
>NZ_AQOK01000797.1:0-406 GCF_000364645.1 Xanthomonas sp. SHU 308
GGCTGGCGGCCGGCTGCCAGCCGGAAAAGCGCAACGCGCCGGCGACCAGCATCGAGCCGAAGAACAGGACGAACAACACGATCAGCGGCCAGCGGCCGCGTGCGGCCGCCGGGCGCGGGGCCGGGGTGGGAGCATTCATGCCGGGGATTTTCTCATGCGCGCGCGCTCAGCGCCCGCCCCGTCCCCTGCGCGCGCGCCAGCTGAGCAGCGCCGCGGTGACCAGCACCGCCAGCGCCAGGCCGAACCATTGCACCGCGTAACCCAAGTGGCGCTCGGGCGGCAGCGTGTTCGGCAGCAGGTCCAGGTCGCGCGGATAACCCAGCGGCAAGGCCGGATCCAGGCGCAGCACCTGCGACAAAATGTCGCGGTGGCCGAGCGCCTCGCCGATCGCCGCCGGCTCGATGCA
>NZ_AQOK01000798.1:0-4247 GCF_000364645.1 Xanthomonas sp. SHU 308
CGCCAGCCAGCGCTGCGGCGATGGCGCCGCGACCAGCGCCGGGCCCAGGGTCAATCCATGCGACGGTGGCGGCCCGAGCAGGCCGACCAGCGTGTAGCGGCCCTGCAACGGCGCCGGTTCCGGCAGCGCGCGGTCGGCCGGCAGCGGCAACCAGCCCAGTTCCACCAGCAGCGGCGCGGCGACGCCGTCGGCCAGGAACGGCTGGTACACCTTTACCCCGCTGCGGCCCTGCCGCAGCTGGTTGTCGAGCAGGATCTGGCCGGGCAGGAAGCGGCCAGCGCCATGCACCCAGCGCAACTGGCCTAGCGGCGTCGCACGCAGCGCATCGGCCAGCGTCTGCGGACGATCGCGCACATGCGCCGCCTGCGCCAGCAAGGCCTGCTTCTCGTGCATGCGCTGCAACTGCCAGCGGCCAAGCATGCAAAAGCACAGCGCCACCGCCAGCGCGACGCTCCAGCCCAGCCACAGCGGCATGCGCCGGCGCGCACCCACGCGCGAGGCAGCGGCGAGGGTCATAATGCGGACACACCATGCGCCGAGACGCCCATGAACGACTCGCTGAAGACTTTGCTGATCGTCGCGTTCCTGCTGCTCATCCTGTGGAACCTGGGCGCCGGCCTGTACTACCTGTTGGTGGACCGCGGCCAGAGCAAGCGCACGGTGAACGCGTTGACCTGGCGCATCGGCCTATCGGTGTGCCTGATCCTGCTAGTGATCCTGGGCATCTATACCGGAGTGATCAAGCCTCATGGACTTGGCCGCTGAGAACCCGGGAATGGGGAATCGGGAAAAGAGAATCGGCAAAGCGGGAGCGCAAGCGATAGCCGCGCTTGCGATTCCCCATTCCCGATTCCCTATTTCCAGCCCTCAAAGCACATAGACGAACAGGAACAGCGCCAGCCACACCACGTCGACGAAGTGCCAGTACCACGCCGCCGCTTCGAAGGCGAAGTGGTTGTCGCGGCTGAAGTGGCCGCGGCTGATCCGCAGCAGCATCACCAGCAGCATGATCGTGCCCAGCAGCACGTGCGCGCCGTGGAAGCCGGTGAGCATGAAGAAGGTCGAGCCGTAGATGCCCGAGCCCAGGGTCAGGTTGAGTTCCTTGTAGGCATGCATGTACTCCTCGGCCTGGAAGTACAGGAAGGTGCAGCCCAGCGCCACGGTCAGCGCCTGGAACACCATCAGCCGGGTGCGCTGGCCGGCCTTGAGCGCGTGGTGGGCGATGGTCAGGGTGACGCCGGAGCTGAGCAGGATCAGCGTGTTGATCAGCGGCAGGCCCCAGGCCGGGATGGTCTGGAACTGGCCGCCGATGCCGCCCGGGCCGTTGGTCGGCCAGGCGGCGGAGTAGCCGTCCCACAGCAGCGCATTGGTCATCACCCCGTCGCCCTCGCCGCCCAGCCACGGCAGGATGAAAGTGCGGGTGTAGAACAGCGCGCCGAAGAAGGCGCCGAAGAACATCACCTCGGAGAAGATGAACCACACCATGCCCATGCGGAACGACACGTCGACTTGGCGGTTGTAGTGTCCGGCGATCGATTCGCGGATCACATCGCCGAACCACATGAACAGCGTCGCCACCAGCATCGCGATGCCGGTGAAGAAGGTCCACTTGCCCCAGGACGCGTCGTTGAGCCAACTGGCCACGCCGATCATGGTCACGAACATCGCGATCGAGCCGATGAACGGCCAGCGGCTCTGGCTGGGCACGTAGTAGGCGTTGGCGGTGGCGTCGGTGCTGGGCTGGGCCATGGCAGGCATTCCGGTCGGGTCAGGGAGCCGCGCGCGCGGAACCGGCCAGTTTCGGCGATCCCAGTTCCGCGCTCAGCGCATCGTTCTTGTAGAAGGTGTAGGACAGGGTGATGGTGCTGATGTCGCTGGGCAGGTTGGGATCGACGATGAAGCGCACCGGCATGTCGCGCTTCTCCCCAGCCTGCAGGGTCTGCGCGGTGAAGCAGAAGCACTCGGTCTTGGTGAAGTAGCCCGAAGCGCGCGCCGGCGCCACCGAGGGCACCGCACTGCCGACGATGGCGTGCGCGCCATCGTTGTGCGCGTAGTACAGCGCCTCGTTGAGTTCGCCCGGCACCACCTGCATGGTCAGCTGCTCCGGATGGAACGACCAGGGCAGCTTGGAGTTCACCCCGCCATCGAACTGCACGGTGACCGTGCGCTTGCCCGCCAGCGGCTTGCCAGCCTGCGGCCCTTCGCCGGGGCCGCGTTCCAGACGCACGCCGAATACCTTCTCGCAGGCGATGCGGTACAGCGGCACCAGCGAGAAGGTCAGCACGAACACCGCCAGCGCCACGCCGACCAGCTTGAACAGCCCGGCGCTGCTGTGCACCCGCGGCGCTGGCGCGTTCATCGGCCCAACACCCCCGAGAGGACGAAGGCGACGTAGATCGCCAGCGCCACCGCGCCGACCACCAGCGCGGTGCGCACCGCACGTTTGCGGCGCAGGACCAGGTCGTCGAGCGGCGGTTGCGCGGTCATCAGTGGCTGATGTCGTCGTGGGCCAGGTCGCCGGGCTTGAGCACCGGCGGCAGGGTGAAGGTGTGCGCCGGCGCCGGCGACGGCACCGTCCACTCCAGGCCACGCGCGCCTTCCCACGAACGCGCTTCGGCGCGCGCGCCATTGCGCAGCGACGCCAGCAGGATGCTGGCCATCAGGAACGGGGTGACGAACATGCCGAACGCACCGATCGAGCTGACCAGGTTCCAGTCGGCGAACACCACGTTGTAGTCGGGAATGCGCCGCGGCATGCCGGCCAGGCCGAGGAAGTGCTGCGGGAAGAACAGCAGGTTGACGAACAGCATCGTCCACCAGAAGTGGAACTTGGCCCAGGCCTCGTTGTACATGCGCCCGGTCCACTTCGGCCACCAGTAGTACACCGCCGCGATCAGCGCGAACACCGCGCCGGTGACCAGCACGTAGTGGAAGTGCGCGACCACGAAATAGGTGTCGTGGTACTGGAAGTCGGCCGGCACGATCGCCAGCATCAGCCCGGAGAAACCGCCGATGGTGAACAGGATGACGAAGGCGATGGCCCACAGCATCGGCGACTCGAAGGTCATCGAGCCCTGCCACATGGTGCTGACCCAGTTGAACACCTTCACCCCGGTGGGGATGGAGATCAGCATGGTGGCGAACATGAAGTAGATCTCGCCGCCCAACGGCATGCCCACGGTGAACATGTGGTGCGCCCAGACGATGAAGCTCAGGAACGCGATCGCCGCGATCGCGTAGACCATCGCCTGGTAGCCGAACAGCGGCTTGCGGCTGAAGGTCGGGATGATTTCGCTGATCACGCCGAACGCCGGCAGGATCATGATGTAGACCTCGGGATGCCCGAAGAACCAGAAGATGTGCTGGTACATCACCGGGTCGCCGCCGCCGGCGGCGTTGAAGAACGAGGTGCCGAAGAACTTGTCGGTGAGCAGCATGGTCACCGCGCCGGCCAGCACCGGCATCACCGCGATCAGCAGGAACGCGGTGATCAGCCAGGCCCAGCAGAAGATCGGCATCTTCAGCAGGTCGATGCCCGGCGCGCGCATGTTGAGCACGGTGGCGATGATGTTGATCGCGCCCATGATCGAGCTGATGCCGGCGACGTGGATGGCGAACACCGAGAAGGCGACGTTGTAGCCACCCTGCAGCATCAGCGGCGGATACATGGTCCAGCCGCCGGCCGGCGCGCCGCCGGGCAGGAACAGGGTCAGCAGCAGCAGAGTGAAGGCCACCGGCAGCAGCCAGAACGACCAGTTGTTCATGCGCGGCAGCGCCATGTCCGGCGCGCCGATCTGCAGCGGGATCATCCAGTTGGCCAGGCCGACGAAGGCCGGCATCACCCCGCCGAAGATCATCACCAGCGCGTGCACGGTGGTCATCTGGTTGAAGAACTCGGGCTTGACGAACTGCAGGCCCGGCTGCGCCAGTTCGGCGCGGATCACCACGCTCATCGCCGCACCGATGACGAACATGGTGAAGCTGAAGAGCAGGTACAGCGTGCCGATGTCCTTGTGGTTGGTGGAGAAGAACCAACGCTCGACGAAGCTCTGCTGATGCCCGTGCTCGTCGTGGTGATCGACTGCCGAATGGGCCATGGCGGCTACCTCAGAAAAGGAATGCTGGAGATCAGGCGGCTTGCACGATCAGGTGCGAGTCGGAACGAGGACGCGACAGCCGCGCCTGCGGCGGCGGTGCCGGCGCCTGGGCGTCGGCGGGCGCGGCAGCGGGTTCGGCGGAGGCCGGCG
>NZ_AQOK01000799.1:0-7908 GCF_000364645.1 Xanthomonas sp. SHU 308
TGGCGCGGCCGGCCGCGCGGCTGCCGCCGACGTCGTGCAGCAGGTGCAGGCGCCAGCCGCCCTCCGGCAGCGCCATGCTCTGCCACAGCAGCGGCGCCGGCTGCGCCGGCATGTCGATGCGCATCACCTGGCCGCCGTCGTCCAGCGTCTCCAGCACCCGCCGCTTCGCCGGCAGCAGGGTCTGCTGCGCGTACTGGCGGGTCGCCAGCAGTTCGTCGCGCTCGCGCGCGCTGAGTGGCTGCAACTGGCGGTAGCGCCACACGTCGCGGCTGGACAGGAACACCACGCCATGGCCGTCGCTGACCAGCACCACGTCGGGCACGCGCAGCCATTCGTGCTCCAGCGCGGCCAGCTCGATCTTGATCACGATCACCCCGAGCGGGCGTCCATGCGCGTCGAGGATCGCCTGCGAGAGGAAGTAGCCGGGCACGCCGGTGGTCATGCCGATGCCGTAGAAACGGCCCTTGCCCTGCGCCAGGGCCTGCTTCACGTACGGGCGGAAGCTGTAGTCGGCGCCGACGTTGCTGCTGGCCAGGCGCCAGTTGCTGGCGGCCAGGGCCACGCCGTTGGCGTCGATCAGGGTCAGGGTCGAGGAGCGGGTGACGTCGTTGGCGCGTTCCAGCTTCAGGTTCAACTGCTGCTGGGTGGCTGTGTCCAGCGGATGGGTCAGGGCGTCGCGCAGTTCCGGATCCAGCGCCAGCACCTGCGGCAAGGTGCGGTAGCGGTCGATGCGCTGCTGCAGGGTCTGCGCATACAGCTCCAGCTGTTGCCGCAGTTGCACGCTCTCGGCGCGCAGCGCGCGCTGTTCGGCGACGTGCTGCGCCGACAGCATCGCCAGCACCATGCCGCCGACGATGACGACCAGCAGCAGGATCAGGCGACGATGGCGCAGGAGCGAGGGCATGCGGAAGAACGCGGCGACCGGGACCGCATCAGCTTAGAGGGTGCGCCGCCGTTTGCGGCATGCGGCGGAGATGGCTGGCGTCGCGGAGCGCCAACGAGCCGAAACCGCCGGCAGGTGCAACGGCGATCGCATCAGGGAACGTCGCCGGTGTCGTCTTGCGGATGTGCCGCGAACACGCTGTGGGCGGCGAGGCCGCATCACCCAAGGGGCCTTGGCATCGCCGACGCCCCTCCTGCGGCTCGCTGCGCAGCCTTTGCGGCTGGCGCAGCGGGGTGCACGCCGGCCGATCGCCTCGGATCGGCCGGCGAGCGTTTGCTCAGAACTGGACCTGGGCGCGGACGTCCAGCGAGTTCGGCTTGACGTGCACGCCGGCGCGTTCGGCATCGGCGCGCACGTAGTTGACCTGGAACTTGAAGTGGCTGGTCAGGTACCAGTTGGCGCCGAAGGTCCAGTCGTGCTGGCGGCCGCCGAGCACCGTGCCGTCGTCCAGGTCCAGGCGGCTGTAGCGCGCCAGCAGCTCGACCGCGCCGTAGGCGTTGGCCGGCTTGATGTTGCCGACGTTGCCGGCGCTGTACGGCCGCGATTCGCCGGTCAGCACGTAGCTGGCGAACACGTACTGGCCGTCGGCGGTGTAGTCGGGGCGGCCGTTGTCGCGGGTCACGTCGGCGCGCAGCGCCTCGCCCTGCATCGAGAACGGTCCCTTGATCCAGATCGCCTCCAGGCCGGTGCGGCGCACCTGGTCGACGTCGACCAGCGTGCCCGAATCGATCAGGCGCACGTCGGTCAGGCCGGCTTCCGGACGCGCACGGAAGCGCGCGCGCGGGCTGAAGCTCACGTCCAGGCCGTTGTGGTAGCCGCGCGGATTCTCCTGCGAGTAAGCCAGGCCCAAGTGCAGCACGTCGCCGTCGGCCTTGAACGGGGTCCACACGCCGCGCACCGCCTGGGTGGTGCCGGGGTTGTCGCCCTGCAGGTCCTTGCCGCCGTAGGCGCCGGCCTGCAGCAGGTATTGCGGACGCTCGAAGGTCCACTCCACGCCGGTACGGCGGCCCTGGTAGATGGCCTGCACCGGCAGCGCCACTTCCATGAAGCTGTCCGCGCGCGAGCTGGTCACGCCTTCCAGGCCCACCGGCACCTTGATGTAGCCCAGGCGCACCTTGCCGTAGTCGGCGCCGAACAGGGCCTTGGTCTCGAAGCGGAAGAACACGTCCAGCCACAGCTTGGACTGGAAGTCGAAGTACACCATCGCGTCGTACACGCCCTTCTTCTTCAACGTGGCGCCGAACTCCTTGCGCCGGAACGCGTTGTCGTCCTCCAGGCGACCGTCGTCGTTGGAGAAGTTGTTCCAGTCGTAGGCGTAGTTGCCGGTCACGGCCAGTTCGGTGCCGTCGTTGAAGGCGACCTTGGTCGGCCAGTCGTCGAAACCGTTGGCGGCGACGGCGGGAGCGGCGGCGGTCAGGCCCAGCGCAGCGAAGAGGAGAGTGTGGCGCATGATGGAGTCGTCTCGGTAAGGAATGAAGGCGCGGCAGTCCCCGGCCGGGCTGGTGGTGCCATGGATGGCGCGGGCAGTGCGGCGGTGGACCGCACGCGAACGGCGAGGCCGCTGCGACGCGGACACGGTGCCGGACGCGATGCCCCCTGCATGCAATAGCGGACGCGCCCGGCCGTTCTTTACGGCGATGTTGCAGTCCTGCGACGCCGTCTCCCCCTGAAGACGTGCGCTGCGATGGCGGCCACGCCGCCATCGGCCGCGAGGGGCGGCGTCTGCGTGCGGCGTTGCGTCAGCCCTTCCGTGAGCCTGCCGCGCCACTGTAACCGCGTCGACACGGCGCGGCGCCGGGCCTAGTACCAATAGGTTATCTGCTTAGACGCTGGCGACGCGTACAAAGGCAGCATTCCGCGACCCGCGTCGGGTGGGCGGACCGTCCCGGAGCGCCTTCGATGCATATCTCAACTTCCCCGGCCAGCCCTGCGCCGCGGCCGGTGCCGTTCTACCGGCATACCTACGTCCAGGTGCTGGTGGCCATCGTCATCGGTGCCGTGCTCGGCCATCTGGAGCCGCAGTTCGCCACGCAGCTCAAGCCGCTGGCCGATGCCTTCATCAAGCTGGTGAAGATGATCATCGCGCCGGTGATCTTCCTGACCATCGTCACCGGCATCGCCGGCATGACGCACCTGAAGACGGTGGGCCGGGTGTTCGGCAAGGCGATGGTGTACTTCCTGTTCTTCTCCACCCTGGCGCTGGTGGTGGGCATGATCGTCGCGCACGTGGTGCAGCCCGGCGCGGGCATGGACGTCAACCTGGCCACGCTGGACCAGAGCAAGGTCGCCAGCTACGTGCAGAAGTCGCACGACCTGACCCTGGTCGGCTTCCTGATGGACATCATCCCCAATTCGCTGCTCGGCGCGTTCACCGGCGACCAGGTGGTCAACGGCAAGCTGGTCGGGACCAACGTGCTGCAGGTGCTGTTCGTCGCCGTGCTGTTCGGCGTGTCGCTGGCCATGGTCGGCGAGCGCGGCAAGCCGGTCCTGAACTTCCTGGAGGCGTTGATCGCGCCGGTGTTCAAGCTGGTGCACATCCTGATGAAGGCCGCGCCGATCGGCGCGCTGGGCGCGATCGCCTACACCATCGGCGAGCACGGCCTGCACTCGCTGGTGCAGTTGGCCTGGCTGGTCGGTTCGTTTTACGTCACCTCGCTGCTGTTCGTGGTGGTGATCCTCGGCGCCGTCGCCTATCTGTGCGGCTTCTCGATCTTCAAGCTGATCCGCTACCTCAAGACGGAACTGTTGCTGGTGCTGGGCACGTCCTCGTCCGAATCGGCGCTGCCGTCGCTGATGGAGAAGATGGAGCGCGCCGGGTGCGAGAAGTCGGTGGTCGGCCTGGTGGTGCCCACCGGTTACTCGTTCAACCTCGATGGCACCAACATCTACATGACGCTCGCGGCGCTGTTCATCGCGCAGGCCACCAACACCGAACTCACTCTGGGCCATCAGATCACGCTGCTGCTGGTGGCGATGCTCAGCTCCAAGGGCGCGGCCGGTGTGACCGGTGCCGGCTTCATCACCCTGGCGGCGACGCTGGCGGTGGTGCCGGAAGTGCCGGTCGCCGGCATGGCGTTGATCCTGGGCGTGGACCGCTTCATGAGCGAGTGCCGCTCGCTGACCAACTTCATGGGCAATGCGGTGGCCACCGTGGTGGTCTCGCGCTGGGAGAATGCGCTGGATCGCGACCGCCTGCGCCTGGCGCTGGATGGCGAGGCCGTGCCGCTGCCGGCGGTGGCGGCCGAACCGCTCGCCACGCGCTGATCCCTTGCATCACACGACGCGCCGGCCTTGCCGGCGCGTTGCTTTTTTCCTGCTCCCAAGGCCGTGGCGACAGCCGCCAGACAGGACCGCTCCCGCGGCTGGGGGTAGAATTCCGGGCCTCCGCGCCTTTCGACAAAAGAAGCCCTCGATGTCAAACGACGATTTCAAACAGGCCGCCCTCGACTATCACCGCCAGCAGCCGCCGGGCAAGATCAAGGTCTCCGCGACCAAGCCCATGCTGACCCAGCGCGATCTCTCACTGGCCTATTCGCCGGGCGTCGCCTTCGCCTGCGAGGCCATCGTCGCCGATCCGAAACAGGCCAGCGAACTGACCGCGCGCGGCAACCTGGTGGCGGTGATCAGCAACGGCACCGCGGTGCTGGGCCTGGGCAACATCGGCCCGCTGGCATCCAAGCCGGTGATGGAAGGCAAGGGCGTGCTGTTCCAGAAGTTCGCCGGCATCGACGTGTTCGACATCGAGATCAACGAGAACGACCCGGACAAGCTGGTCGACATCATCGCCAGCCTCGAGCCGACCTTCGGTGGCATCAACCTGGAAGACATCAAGGCACCGGAGTGCTTCATCGTCGAGCGCAAGCTGCGCGAGCGCATGAACATCCCGGTGTTCCACGACGACCAGCACGGCACCGCGATCATCGTCGGCGCGGCCGTGCTCAATGCGCTGGTGGTCACCGGCAAGAAGATCGAAGAGGTCAAGCTGGCCACCACCGGCATGGGCGCGGCCGGCATCTCCTGCGTCAACATGCTGGTCTCGCTGGGCCTGAAGCCGGAGAACATCCTGGCCCTGGATCGCGACGGCGTGATCCACACCGGCCGCACCGACCTGGACCCGGACAAGGCGCGCTACGCCCGCGATACCGACAAGCGCACCCTGGCCGAGATCGTCGAGGGCGCGGACATCTTCCTCGGCCTGTCGGCCGCCGGCATCCTCAAGCCGGAGATGGTGGCGACGATGGCGCCGCAGCCGGTGATCTTCGCCCTGGCCAATCCGAATCCGGAGATCACGCCGGAGGCAGCCAAGGCGGTGCGTCCGGACGCGATCATCGGCACCGGCCGTTCGGACTATCCGAACCAGATCAACAACGTGCTGTGCTTCCCCTACCTGTTCCGTGGCGCCATCGACGTCGGCGCCACCGGCATCAACGAGGAAATGAAGATCGCCTGCGTCAAGGCGATCGCGGCGATGGCGCGGCGCGAGGCCTCCGACCTCGGCGCGGCCTACGGCGGCGAGACGCCGAGCTTCGGTCCCGACTACCTGATCCCGCGGCCGCTGGATCCGCGCCTGCTGGTCGAGCTGTCCTCGGCGGTGGCGCAGGCGGCGATGGATTCGGGCGTGGCCACGCGGCCGATCGCCGACATGGCCGCCTACCGCGACAAGCTCAGCCAGTTCGTCTACCGCACGAGCCTGATGATGAAGCCGGTGTACGACCGCGCCCGCGCCGACAAGCAGCGCGTGGTCTATGCCGAGGGCGAAGAGGAAGTGGTGCTGCGCGCGGTGCAGAGCGTGATCGACGAGGGCCTGGCGTTCCCGATCCTGATCGGCCGTCCCGACGTGATCGAGGCGCGCATTCAGCGCCTGGGCCTGCGCATCACCGCCGGCGTGGATTTCGAGATCACCAACATCCACGACGATCCGCGCTTCAACGACTACTGGCAGTACTACCACGCGCTCACCGAGCGCCGCGGCGTCACCGTCACCGCGGCCAAGGAACTGATGCGCTCGCGGCCGACGCTGATCGCCGCGGTGATGGTCGCGCGCGGCGAAGCCGATGCGCTGCTCACCGGTGTGGTCGGTCGCTTCCACAAGAAGCTCGGCTACGCGCGCAGCGTGATTCCGCTGGAGCCGCGGGTCAGTTCGACCTCGGCGATGACCGGTGTGATCAACCAGCAGGGCGCGTTCTTCTTCGTCGACACCCACGTGCAGGAAGATCCCAGCGTGGAGCAGATCGTCGAAGCCACGCTGCAGGCCGCCTATCGCCTGAAGCTGTTCGGCATCGAGCCGAACATCGCGCTGCTGTCGCATTCCAATTTCGGCAGCCACGATTCGCGCGACGCGCTGAAGATGCGCCAGGTGCGCGAGGCGCTGCTCAAGCGCAAGCCCGAGCTCAACATCGACGGCGAGATGCAGGGCGACACCGCGTGGGACGAGGCGCTGCGCAAGCAGATCATGCCCAACAGCACGCTGAAGGGTCGCGCCAACCTGTTCGTGCTGCCGAACCTGGAAGCGGCCAACATCGCCTACAACCTGGTGCGCGTGTTCACCGACGGTGTGGCGATCGGCCCGATCCTGATGGGCATTTCCAAGGCGGTGCACATCCTCACCACCAGCGCCACCTCGCGCCGGGTGATGAACATGACCGCGATCGCCGCGGTCGACGCGCAGATCCGCAAGCAGCTCGAAGCGGAAAAATAAGCCTTTACGCGGCTTCCAGCCCGCACCGGCCCGCATGACTGCGGTGCCGGTGCGGCTGCACGTGCTGCAGCGGCGCTTCGGGCGTGCGCACACGGCACGGCTGGCAGCACGGCTGCCGCCCTCATGTCTTCAGGAGATCCGCTCGCGCGCTGCGCGCGCCTCACGTGCGAGTCGTGCACGAGGCCGTGCCTGAGCGCGCGATGTCGCCGCAGACGGAATGAGTAGCACGGAAGGCGGCCGCGGTTGCGCCAGGGGCAGTGAGGGAGTGGCGCTGAAGCGGCAAGAGTGCCGCAACCGCTGCGCCGGATTGCGGCGAGATCAGCGAAAGGGCGGGGCTGGAAGCGGTTTCATATTGGGGCGACAGCGAGTGTCGCAGTGCGAGTCGCGTCTTCACTCGCAGCCGGCACCTGGGCTGCGCGGGGTCGAGCCGGGCACGGGGACGGCGCCAGTGGCGCCGCGCCGCGCTCAGGCCATGCGCTTGCCCACCGGCAACGGCAGGCTGTCGCTGTCGGTCTGGTTCAGCTTGGACGGCTTGCCGGTCAGCAGCACATACGCATCGACGCCGGTAAGTTCGGCGATCTTCAGCAAATGCCGGGCATTGGGAACCGAACGGTTGTTCTCCCAATGACCCAGAGTGCTATGCGCCACGCCCAGCAAGGCGGCAAGCTCGCGCAGTGTGAAACCGGCATTTCGCCGCGCCTGCATCAAACGCACACCTATATCCACGAGACACCTCAAAGCGGCATGTCGGCGCCGCGTGATGCCAGCATAGTGGTGCGTTGGTTCCGTATCAAGCGAACCGGAAAGGCGCGTGAAAGGACCGCCTGGGGCCGCCGCCGCGCACCGCGCCCGTGGCGGGACGGGCTGCTAGAATCGCCTGTCCCTTTTTGCCGTGTCCCCACCGCCATGAGCCATACCGCCACCGCGCCCGCCAATGCCCAGACGCGCTACGAGGTGCGCCGCGCCGACCTGCCGCTGAGCTGCCCGACCCCGGAGATGGCGCTGTGGAACTCGCATCCGCGGGTCTACCTGCCGATCGAGGACGAGCCGGGCCTGGAAGCCAAGTGCCCATACTGCGGCGCGGTCTTCGTGCTGGTCGACTGATCCGGGTTCGATGCACCGCCTGACCGTGGTGCAGCTGCTGCCGGCGCTGGAGTCCGGCGGCGTCGAGCGGTCCACCCTGGAAATCGCCCAGGCCCTGGTCGAGGCCGGGCATCGCGCCGTGGTCGTGTCGGCCGGCGGCCGGCTGCTGCCGGCGCTGGCCGCC
>NZ_AQOK01000800.1:0-478 GCF_000364645.1 Xanthomonas sp. SHU 308
CGCCCTGGACATCGGCCGCAAGTCCTTGCTGACCCTGCGCCACGTGCCGGCGCTGCGGCGCCTGTTCGCGCGCGAGCGCGCGGACATCGTGCACGCGCGCTCGCGGCTGCCGGCCTGGCTGGGCTGGCGCGCGCTGCAGGGCATGCAGGCGGCACAGCGTCCGCGCCTGGTCACCACCGTGCACGGGCTCAACTCGCCGAGCCGCTACAGCGCGGTGATGACCCGCGGCGAGCGGGTCATCTGCGTGTCCGAGACCGTGCGCGACTACGTGCTGCAGCACTATCCGCAGACCGATCCGGCGCGCCTGCGGGTGGTGCCGCGCGGTATCGATCCGACGCAGTTCCCGCGCCGTCCCTGGCCCGATGCGCAGGCGCGGGCCTGGGCCGTCAGCCAGGCGCCGGCGTTGGCCGGGGATGGGCCGCTGCTGTTGCTGCCGGGGCGCGGCACCCGCCTGAAGGGCCACGCCGACGCGCTGCGC
>NZ_AQOK01000801.1:0-10393 GCF_000364645.1 Xanthomonas sp. SHU 308
GCGGCATGCCAGACGACGACCAGATGCCTGAATTCTTCCGCCGCTTCTTCGGTCCGGACGGCATGCCGGGCATGCCCGGGCAGCCGCGCGGCGGCCGCGGCGCGCCGGACGACGACGATGGCGCGCCCGCCGGCCGTTCGATGGGCTCGGGCTTCATCATCTCGCCCGACGGCTACGTGCTGACCAACCACCACGTGGTCGACGGCGCCAGCGAGGTCAAGGTCAAGCTCACCGACCGTCGCGAGTTCACCGCCAAGGTGGTCGGCAGCGACCAGCAGTACGACGTGGCGCTGCTGAAGATCGACGGCAAGAACCTGCCGACGGTGCGCATCGGCGACTCCAACCTGCTCAAGCCCGGCCAGTGGGTGGTGGCGATCGGTTCGCCGTTCGGCCTGGACCACTCGGTCACCGCCGGCATCGTCAGCGCCACCGGCCGCAGCAACCCCTACGCCGACCAGCGCTACGTGCCGTTCATCCAGACCGACGTGGCGATCAACCAGGGCAATTCCGGCGGCCCGCTGCTCAACACCCGCGGCGAGGTGGTCGGCATCAATTCGCAGATCTTCTCCGCCTCCGGCGGCTACATGGGCATCAGCTTCGCGATCCCGATCGACCTGGCGATGAGCGCGGTCGAGCAGATCAAGAAGACCGGCAAGGTCACCCGTGCCCAGCTCGGGGTGCTGGTCGGTGCCATCGATTCGCTGAAGGCGCAGGGCCTGGGCCTGCCGGACACCCGCGGCGCGCTGGTCAACCAACTGGTGCAGGGCAGCCCGGCGGCCAAGGCAGGGCTGGAAGTGGGCGACGTGATCCGCACGGTCAACGGCACCGAGATCGGCGCCTCCAGCGACCTGCCGCCGATGATCGGCGCGATGCAGCCGGGGGCCAAGGTGCGCCTGGGCATCCTGCGCGACGGCAAGCCGCGCGAGCTGACCGTGCAGTTGACCGCGCTGGCCGACGACGCCCAGGCCAGTGCCGGCCCGGCGGTCGGCGACAACGCCGCCCCGGCCACCGGCGCCAACGCGCTGCTCGGCATCGACGTGGCCGACCTGGATGCGGCCACCCGCCAGCAGTTGGGCCTGGAGCCGGGCAAGGGCGTGCGCATCACCGCGGTGACCGGCCGCGCCGCGCGCGAGGCGCAACTGGTGCCGGGCATGGTGATCCTGCAGGTCGGGCGCGCCCCGGTCGGCAGCGTGGCGGCGCTGAACCAGCAGTTGAGCGGCTACAAGAAGGGCGACGTGGTGATGCTGCTGATCCGCGTGCGCGACACCACCAGCTTCGTCGCGGTGCGCGCCGGCGGCTGATCCCGCGTGCCCGGCCGTGGCTAGGCGCCGTCCCGGGCGTCGACCCAGACCGGTCGGCGCCCCAGGGCGGGGGGCGAATCCGGCGGCCGTCACCAGCGGCCGCCGGCCATGCGATAATGGCCCGTTATCCTGACGACGGTCCTGGCCGCCGCCCACCTCATGTCCTCTGATTCGATGCGGAACATCCGCAATTTCTCCATCATCGCCCACGTCGACCACGGCAAATCGACCCTGGCCGATCGCATCATCCAGCTCTGCGGGGGCCTGCAGGCGCGCGAGATGGAAGCGCAGGTGCTCGACTCCAACCCGATCGAGCGCGAACGCGGCATCACCATCAAGGCCCAGTCCGTGTCGCTGCCGTACACCGCGCAGGACGGGCAGGTCTACCACCTGAACTTCATCGACACCCCCGGCCACGTCGACTTCTCCTACGAGGTCAGCCGCTCGCTGGCCGCCTGCGAGGGCGCGCTGCTGGTGGTCGACGCGGCGCAGGGTGTGGAAGCGCAGTCGGTGGCCAACTGCTACACCGCGGTGGAGCAGGGCCTGGAAGTGGTGCCGGTGCTGAACAAGATCGATCTGCCCACCGCCGATATCGACCGCGCCAAGGCCGAGATCGAGGCGGTGATCGGCATCGACGCCACCGACGCGGTCGCGGTCAGCGCCAAGACCGGGCTGAACGTGCGCGACGTGCTGGAGGCGATCGTGCAGCGCATCCCGCCGCCGGTGCCGCGCGACACCGACAAGCTGCAGGCGCTGATCATCGACTCCTGGTTCGACAACTACCTGGGCGTGGTCTCGCTGGTGCGGGTGATGCAGGGCGAGATCAAGGCTGGCGACAAGCTGCTGGTGATGTCTACCGGCCGCACCCACCAGGTCGACAACGTCGGCGTGTTCACGCCCAAGCGCAAGGTGCTGCCGGCGCTGCGCGCGGGCGAGGTGGGCTGGGTCACGGCCAGCATCAAGGACGTGCACGGTGCGCCGGTCGGCGACACCCTGACCCTGGCCGGCGACCCGGCGAGCAAGCCGTTGCCGGGCTTCCAGGAAATGCAGCCGCGCGTGTTCGCCGGCCTGTTCCCGGTCGATGCCGAGGACTACACCAACCTGCGCGAGGCGCTGGACAAGCTGCGCCTGAACGACGCGGCGCTGCGCTTCGAGCCGGAAAGCTCCGAGGCGATGGGCTTCGGCTTCCGCTGCGGCTTCCTCGGCATGCTGCACATGGAGATCGTGCAGGAGCGCCTGGAGCGCGAGTACAACCTGGACCTGATCAGCACCGCGCCGACCGTGGTCTACGAGGTGCTGAAGACCGACGGCAGCATCATCAGCATGGACAACCCGGCCAAGCTGCCGCCGGTGAACATGGTCGAGGAGATCCGCGAGCCGATCATCCGCGCCAACATCCTCACCCCCGAGGAATACATCGGCAACATCATCAAGCTGTGCGAGGAAAAGCGCGGCAGCCAGATCGGCATCAACTACCTCGGCAGCCAGGTGCAGATCAGCTACGAGCTGCCGATGGCCGAGGTGGTGCTGGACTTCTTCGACAAGCTCAAGTCGGTCAGCCGCGGCTACGCCTCGCTGGACTACCACTTCGTGCGCTTCGACGCCGGCCCGTTCGTGCGCGTGGACGTGCTGATCAACGGCGACAAGGTCGATGCGCTGTCGCTGATCGCGCACCGCAGCCACGCCGACCGCCGCGGCCGCGAACTGTGCGAGAAGATGAAGGACCTGATCCCGCGGCAGATGTTCGACGTGGCGATCCAGGCCGCGATCGGCTCGCAGATCATCGCCCGCACCACGGTCAAGGCGATGCGCAAGAACGTGCTGGCCAAGTGCTATGGTGGCGACGTTTCGCGCAAGAAGAAGCTGTTGGAAAAGCAGAAGGAAGGCAAGAAGCGCATGAAGCAGGTCGGCCGCGTGGAAATCCCGCAGGAAGCCTTCCTGGCTGTGCTGCAGATGGACAAGTAGCTGGGAGTCGTGAATAGGGAATGGGGAATCGAAAGAGCGCATGCTCTTGCCTTCCCGATTCCCCGTTCTCCATTCCCGATTCCCATTCCGAAGGAATAAGAATGAAATGGTTTGAAATCGCGCTGGTGGTCCTGACCTTCGCCACCGGCATCATCACCCTGCTGGACAAGCTGTTCTTCGCCAAGCGCCGCGCCGCGCGCGCCGGCCTGCTCGACAGCGAGCCGGTGATCGTCGACTACTCGCGGGCGTTCTTCCCGGTGCTGGCGGTGGTGCTGATCCTGCGCAGCTTCATCGCCGAGCCGTACAAGATCCCGTCCAGCTCGATGATGCCGAACCTGCTGGTCGGCGATTTCATCCTGGTCAACAAGTTCTCCTATGGCTTCCGCCTGCCGATCACCAACCAGAAGATCATTCCGGTCGGCGAGCCCAAGCGCGGCGACGTGGTGGTGTTCAAGCCGCCGCACAAGCCGGACGAGAACTGGATCAAGCGCGTGATCGGCCTGCCGGGCGATCGCATCGGCTTCCACGGCGACACCCTGTACATCAACGGCACGCCGATGAAGTACAAGGTCATGGGCGAGTACGTCGGCAAGGGCAAGGGCGCGGAAATGACCGGTGCCACGCTGCTCACCGAGTACCTGCCGGGCCGCACCCACACCGAGCTGGAGTGGATCGACCGCAACAATCCGGCCGGCCAGGGCGACTGGGTGGTGCCGCCGGGCAAGTACTTCGTGATGGGCGATAATCGCGACAACAGCGAGGACAGCCGGTTCTGGACCCAGACCCATTTCCTGCCCGAAGAGAACCTGCGCGGCAAGGCGTTCCTGATCTGGCTCAATTGCGAAGGCTGGTTTTGCAGCGGCAGTTTCGATCCGTCGCGGATCGGGACGACCATTCAGTGACTTGCGTGAGGGGAAGCGCGATGAAGCACAAGCAAAGTGGCATGACCTTGACCTCGTTCGTGATCGTGCTGGCGGTGGTCGGATTCTTCGTCTACATCGGCATGAAGCTGTTCCCGATGTACATGGAGTTCTATGCGGTGCGCTCGGCAATGAAGGGCCTGGCGACCGAAGCCGGCAGCGCCGAGATGGATCCGTCGCAGGCCAAGGCCTCGCTGTTCCGGCGCCTGGACATCAACAACTCGGACAACGTGAAGCCGGGCGACGTCACCTTCGAGCGCACCGACACCGGCGTGAAGATGCACGTGGCCTACGAAGTGCGCCGCCCGCTGATCGCCAATCTGGACGTGGTCGGCAAGTTCGACGCCACCCAGGACCTGACGACGCGTGGTGGCCAGTAAGACCATCCTGCGCGGTGACCGCATCGGTCACCGCTTCGCCGAGCCGCAGTTGCTGGCACAGGCGCTGACCCATCGCAGTGCCGGCGCACCGCACAACGAACGCCTGGAATTCCTCGGCGACGGCATCGTCAACCTGCTGATCGCCGAGGCGCTGTACCAGCGCTGGCCCAAGGCCGACGAAGGCGCGCTGACCCGTGCCCGCGCCGAACTGGTGCGCGAGGCCTCGCTGGCCGCGATCGGCCGGCAACTGGAACTGGGCGAACGCCTGACCCTGGGGCCGGGCGAGATGAAGTCCGGTGGCCATCGCCGCGACTCGATCCTGGCCGATGCGGTGGAGGCCGTGGTCGCGGCGATCTACCTGGACGCCGGCTTCGAGACCTGCCGCGCCACCATCCTGCCCTGGTTCGAGGCCGCGCTGGCGGCGCTGCCGGTCGGCAAGGTGGAGAAGGACGCCAAGACCCGCCTGCAGGAATGGCTGCAGGCCCGGCAGCGGACCTTGCCGGCCTACGAACTGATCAGCGAGACCGGCGACGACCACGCCAAGCTATTCCGGGTACGCTGCGTACTCGCCGAGCCCGCCCTGGTGACCGAGGGCGAGGGCACCTCGCGGCGCCTGGCCGAGCAGCAGGCCGCCGCCGCCGCCATCGAGCAACTGGATTCGAGCAAGTGAACGAACAAGCCACTCCCCCTTACCGCAGCGGCAGCGTGGCCGTGATCGGCCGCCCCAATGTGGGCAAGTCCACCCTGACCAACGCCCTGGTGGGCGCCAAGGTCAGCATCGTCTCCAATCGGCCGCAGACCACCCGGCACCGGCTGCTGGGCATCGCCAGCTTCCCGGCCGGTCAGTTGCTGCTGGTCGATACCCCCGGCCTGCACCGCGAGCAGAAGCGCGCCATGAACCGGGTGATGAACCGCGCCGCGCGCGGCTCCCTGGAAGGCGTGGACGCCGGCCTGCTGGTGATCGAAGCCGGGCGCTGGGACGAGGAGGACACGCTGGCGTTCAACGTGCTCAGCGATGCCGGCATCCCGGTGGTGCTGGTGGTCAACAAGGTCGACCGGCTCAAGGACAAGACCGCGCTGCTGCCTTTCCTGCAGCAGGTCAGCGAGGGCCGCAGCTTCGCCGCGGTGCATCCGATCTCCGCACTCAAGCGCAAGGGCCTGGAGGCGCTGGTGCGCGACCTGCTGGCGCTGGTGCCGGAAGCGCCGCCGATGTTCGGCGAGGACGAGATCACCGACCGCAGCCAACGCTTCCTGGCCGGCGAACTGGTGCGCGAGCAGTTGATGCGCCAGCTCGGCGAGGAACTGCCGTACGCGACCACCGTGGAGATCGAACGCTTCGCCGAGGACGGCGCCTTGCTGCGCATCGGCGCGGTGATCTGGGTCGAGCGCGAAGGCCAGAAGGCGATCGTGATCGGCAAGGGCGGCACCCGCCTGAAGGACATCGGCGCCAAGGCCCGCCAGCAGATGGAACGCCTGTTCGGCGCCAAGGTATTCCTGGAGACCTGGGTGCGCGTGCGCGAGGGCTGGTCCGACGACGAGGCGGCGCTGAAGGCGTTTGGCTACGGGGAATAAGCCGGGAATGGTGAATCGGGAGTCGGGAATCGGATTTCCGCGCCTCCCGGACAATCATGGCGTGCGTAGGGGCGGCTTCAGCCACGTGCGCTCCCCCGGTAACGCCCGCCGCGGCTGACGCCGCTTCTACACGACGCTGTCTCCTTCCGTTCGTTGGACGATGATGCGGCCAGGGACGGCATGCTGTTCCATTCCCTATTCCCCACTCCCCATTCCCAGCCCCTGCAGCCTTGATCGAGCACGAACCCGGTTTCGTCCTGCACGCCCGGCCCTGGCGCGAGACCAGCCTGCTGGTGGAGGTGCTGAGCGTGCATCACGGCCGGCTCGGCGTGCTGGCGCGCGGCGTGCACGGGCCGAAGAAGCAGGCCTTGCGCGCGGCACTGCAGCCGCTGCAGTCGATCCGCTTCAGCGCGCAGCGCCGCGGCGAATTGGCGCAACTGCGCGCGGCCGAGGCGATGGATGCGGCGCCGCGGCTGAGCGGCGAGGCGATGCTGGCCGGCTTCTACATCAACGAACTGACCCTGCGTCTGGCGCCGCGCGACGATCCGGCGCCGGACCTGTATCTGGCGTACGCGCGGGTGCGCGCGCGGCTGGCCGCCGAAGCGCCGCTGGCCTGGTCGCTGCGCTGCTTCGAGCGCGACCTGCTGGAGGCGCTGGGCGTGGGATTCGACCTGCGTCACGACGGCGACGGCGACCCGATCGACCCGGCCGCGCGCTACGTGCTCGACGCCGAGCACGGGCCACGCCGGCTGCTGAGCGACCGCGGCCACGATCAGCGCAGCGGCATGGCCACCGGGCGCGCCCTGCTGGCGCTGGCCGACGATACCGAACCGGCTGCCGAGGATCTGCCCGGCCTGCGCCGCGGCATGCGCGTGGTGCTGCTGCACCACCTCGGCGGGCGCGGCCTGAAATCCTGGGAAATGGTCGAGGACCTGGCGCGGCAGCGCAGCGCCAGCGCCGCGGGCATCGCGCCGGCGGTCGCCGATCCCGAACCGCCGCAGGACGATCCGCCGGGATCGGCTGCACCCGGCGTCGCCGCAATGCCAGCGTCGGCAGCGCCCGCGGCGACGCCGGAGCCGGATGCCGAGCTGGATGCGCAGCGCGATGCGATGTCGACATCCATACCGGAAGCGTCGCCGCGGTCGCCGCCTTCCGCGGCGTCGTGAGTGCGGCGGATCGACGGCGCGAGCGCTGCCGCCACGCGGACACCCGAGTGAGCTGCGTTCGTCACACGCCCAACCGGATGCGGCTTGCTCCGTAGAAGCGGTTCTTGTCCGTTCTTGCGGGATCAGCGGCGACGGGTTTTCCTGGTAACGCCTTCGCAGCTCAAGCCGCGCCTGCGGTCGCTTCCGTCACGACCACAGACCTCCACGCCGCCGCGCAGCGCCGCAGCCCGTCGCCGCCGTCGCCACGGCAGCGGCAGCGGCAGGCGCACTCAGCGCCAATCGATCCGCAGGCTCAGCGCCGCATTGCGTGCCTCGCCCAGCGTGTGCTGGTTCCAGTAGGTGCGATCGAACAGGTTGTTGATGTTGCCGGTCAGCAACGCGTCGTAGCCGCCCAGCGTGGTGGCGTACTGGAAGCCGGCCGCGGCGACGGTATGCCCGGGGATGAGCACGCGATTCTGATCCTCGTAGTAGGCATCGCCGGAGTAGCGCACGTTGCCGTGCAGGCTCAGGCCGCGCACGCCCGGCACGCGCCAGGTGGCATTGGCCAGCAGTTGCCGGCGTGCAGCGCCGGCCGGGCGGTTGCCGCGCAGGGCCGCGTTGTCCGGCGACAGATCCTCCAGCCGCGGGTCCATCCACAGTCCGCCGACGCCCACTTCCAGATCCTCGGTCACGCCGACGCTGCCGATCACTTCCAGTCCGCGATACAGGGTCAGGCCGTCCTGGGTCAGGTAGCGCAGGCCGTCGCGGTAGGCGTCGATCTGCGCGCCGCGCTCGATGCGGAACGCGGCGGTGGTCAGCGCGAAGCGCCCGCTCTGCAGCTTGGCGCCCAGTTCGTACTGCTTGCTCACCGTCGGCGCCAGCACGCTGCCGGCGTTGGCATAGGCGGGCAGCGCATCGGTGCCGACGCGGCTGCCGGGCTCCAGCGCCTCCACGTAGCTGGCGTAGAGCGACACGTCGTCGACGGGCTTGTAGATCAGCGCCACGGTCGGGGTCGTCACCGAGGTGCGGTAGCCGCTGTCCACCGACGCGTCGCCATCCAGATCGCGTTGCTGGTAATCCACGTGGCGCGCGCCGAGGATGGCGCGCCAGTGGTCGCCGAACTGCAGGGTGTCGCTGACGAACACCGCCTTCTGGCGCAGGTCCGCGCTGACCGGCGCCAGGCTGTAGTCCGGTCGGCGGGTGGGGCGGAAGGACTGCGGGCGATACAGGTTGCCGTCGAAGTCGTTGCTCCAGTAGAACGCCTTGCTCCACTGGTCCCAACTGCGCTGCACCGAGGCACCGAACACCAACGCGTGCGTCACCGGACCGGTGTCGACGCGGCCGTTGACCAGCAACTGCACCACGCTGTTGCGCAGCACCGCACCGAAGTCGTAGGCGAAACCGGCGTAGTCGCCCGCTTCGTTCAGCAGATTGGCGAACATCTTGTGCGACGTGTGCCGGCGGCGGCTGCCCCCCAGGCTCAGTGCCGCACTCCAGCGCTCGTCGATGCGCCAGTTCAGGCCGGTGGTCGCGTGCAGCAGGGCGGTCTCGTAGTAGGCCCCGTCGACGCGGATCTTGTCGTAGTCGCTGGTGGGGCGGGGCAGGCGGGTGCCCTGGTAGGCGTCCCAATAGAAGTACAGCGGCTCGTGCTCGAGCGTGTTGCGCTCGTGCACCAGTTCGGCATGCCAGGTCAGGCCCTCGACGATCGGTTGCTCGACCGCAACAGCGATCGTCTTGCGGTCGATGCCCGCGCCGTTGTACGCGTCGCCGCGTTCGATGCCGGCGTTGAGCCGGTAGCCGAAGGAGTCGGCGCCATTGGCACGGCCGCCCGCATCCACCTGCGCCGAGAACACGCTGTCGTTGCGGTAGCCAACCGTGGTGGCCAGCAGTGGCGTGTCGGTGGGGCGCTTGGTCTGGTAGCTGACGATGCCGCCCGGTGCGCCGAAGCCGTACATGAAGCCGCCCAGGCCCTTCAGCGCCTGCACCGATTGCACCGCTTCCAGCGGGAACTCGCCGCCCCATTCCATCAGCATGGGCACGCCGTCCACGTAGAAATTGCGCACGCCGATGCCGCGGATCTGCGTGCCCCACCAGTTGGTGGTGGCCGGCGGCTCGGCCGCGAACACCGATGGATCGTTGATGAAGATCTGCCCCAGCGTGGTGGCCTGGCGCCGCGCGATCTCGGGTTCTTCGATCAGGCTCACCGAGAACGGCGTATCCAGCAGGCGCGACGTGCCCAGCGCGCCGACCGCCGCATCCTGCTGCAGGTCCAGGCTGAGCCGCTGGCCTTTGACCATGACCGTGTCCAGTTGCGTGGCCTCGGCCGATGACCCGGCATCGCGGGTGCCGTCATTGGCGGTGTCCTGGGCGCTGGCCGAGGTGGACGCGGCGGCCACGAGGGCGGCCAGCAGCGCGCGGGCGAGCACGCCCATGGCCGGTGCTGGCCGGTGGAATGACGTCTGAAACATGAGAAGGCCCCTGTTGCGTGTAGTGAACGGACGGGGCGATGGCTGGTCCGCAGATGTCGTCGGGGCGTTAATTTATTCGAGAACGAATCTTATTTGCAAGTTTCGCTGTGTGGCGAGCGCCATGCGGACGCCGTCGTTGTCGTCACCGTTGCGAGGCCGGATCGTGACGGCACGGGGAAGGGCGGCTGCCAGCCGGGACCGCCAGGGCAACGCTCGAGAAGCGCGGGTTGCGGCAGATGGCGCCCCACGCCGACGCGTGGGAAGTGACGGGGAGCCATCCCCAATCTCCAATCCCGGCCTTCAGTGCAACAACGCCGCCACCGCCTCGCTGAACTGGTGGCGGGCCTGCGAAGAGGCCGGGTCGCCATGCAGCTGACGCACGGCCCGCGCCAGGCGGGCGGCGCCGACGAAGCCGCAGCTGGCCTGCAGCCGGTGCAGGTGGCTGCGCACGGCCTGGTCGTCGCTGAGCTGCAGGGCCGAGGCCACCGCGTCGCGGGTGCCGGGCAGCTCGGCCAGGAACAGTTCGCGCAATGCGATCAGGTGCGCGCGCTCGCCGTTGAGCGCGGCCAGCGCGGTGGTCTCGTCCCAGTCCAGGGTCGGTTCGGCGGTCCCGGCGGTCCCGGCGGTGCCGCCGAGGCGGCC
>NZ_AQOK01000802.1:0-7814 GCF_000364645.1 Xanthomonas sp. SHU 308
AGCCGGCGCACCGATTGCAGCAGCCGTTCGGTGCTGAGCGGTTTCAGCAGCACGTCGGCGAACCCGGCGTCGAGCAACTGCGCGCGGACCGTGGCGCTGGTGTCGGCGGTATGCGCCAGCCCCAGGGTGCCGGGGCGTTGCCGCTGCAACTGGCACAGCAAATCGCTGCCGCTGCCGTCGGGCAGGTTGGCGTCGATCAGCCACAGGTCGTGCGCCTGCGTCTGCGCGCGGGCGAGGGCGCTGGCGACGGAGTCGGCCAGGTCCACCTGGGCCGGCAGCGCCTGCAGCGTCGCGTCGAAGAAAGCGCGGCTGATCGGGTCGTCTTCGACGAGCAGCAGTCGCGTTACCGGGTCCTGGTTCGATGCCATGCTGATGCCTCCATGCGGCGTGGTCGCATCCCGCGCGGTGGCGCGCGTGCGTGCGCCACTTTGCCTCGCCGGCGCGGCAATCGCAAGCCGGTCCCGGCCCGGCCCATCTGCGACAATAGCCGCCCTTTTCCGCCCGCAGCCTGTTGCCACGTGGCCCGATCCAGAAACCGTCTCGACCGCACGCCCTTCCAGACCGACATCGCCGACCTCAGCCACGACGGCCGCGGCGTCGCCCGCCGCGAGGGCGACAAGGTCGCCTTCGTCGCCGGCGCGCTGCCCGGCGAGACCGTCCTGGCCGAACCGACCGCGCGCAACCGCCACTTCGACGAGGCGCGCACCGTGCAGGTGCTGCAGGCCTCGCCGCAGCGGGTGACGCCGCGCTGTCCGCATTTCGGGGTCTGCGCCGGTTGCGTGCTGCAGCACCTGGCCGAGGACCAGCAGATCGTCGCCAAGCAGCGGGTGCTGACCGAGAACCTGGAGCGCATCGGCCACGTGACCCCGCAGGCGGTGCTGCCGGCGCTGACCGGCGCGCCCTGGGGCTATCGGCGCAAGGGCCGCTTCTCGGTTAGGCGGGTGGAAAAGAAGGACAAGACCCTGGTCGGGTTCCGCGAGCAGGATCCGCGTTTCGTCGCCGACCTGTCGGTCTGCCACACGGTGATCCCGCAGATCGGCTTCAAGGTGACCGCGCTGGCCGAACTGGTCGAAAGCCTGGACGGCAAGCGCGACATCCCGCAGATCGAGTTCATCGCCGGCGACGCCGCGGTGGCGCTGACCTTCCGCCACATGCAGCCGCTGAGCGCGCGCGACCAGGACGCGCTGATCGCCTTCGCCCAGGAGCACGACTTCGCCATCTTCCTGCAGCCCGGCGGTGTGGACAGCGTGCACCCGCTGTATCCGCAGGAGGTGCCGCTGTCGTTCCGGCTGCCGCAATGGGATGTGGAACTGGCGTTCCGGCCGCTGGACTTCATCCAGGTCAATGCCGCGCTCAACGAGAAGATGATCGCGCACGCGCTGGCCCTGCTCGACGCGCAGCCCGGCGACCGGGTACTGGACCTGTTCTGCGGCCTGGGCAACTTCACCCTGCCGCTGGCGCGCACCGTGCGCGAGGTGGTGGGCGTGGAGGGCGACGCCGGGCTGGTGGCGCGCGCGCGGGACAACGCGCAGCGCAATGGCCTGGACAATGCCCAGTTCTTCGCCGCCGATCTGACCCAGGACCAGCGCCAGGCGCCGTGGATGCGCCAGGGCTTCGACAAGTTGCTGCTGGACCCGCCGCGTTCCGGCGCGCTGGAGGTGCTGCAGCAACTGCCGCTGAAACAGTTCCAGCGCATCGTCTACGTCAGCTGCCATCCCGGCTCGCTGGCGCGCGATGCCGGCTACCTGGTCAACGAACAGGGCTTCGTGCTCAAGGCCGCCGGCGCGATGGACATGTTCCCGCACACCGCGCATGTGGAGAGCATTGCGGTGTTCGAAAAGCCGGGAATGGGGAATCGGGATTAGGGATTCGTCACAGCGGCTGCGCGCGCGGTTTAAGCTTTTTCCATTCTCCTTTCCCCATTCCCGATTCCCATGGCCATCGAAATCGAACGCAAATTCCTCGTCATAGGCGACGGCTGGCGCGCGGCGGCGCACGCGGTGATGCCGATGGCGCAGGGCTATCTCAACGACCAGGCGGCGCTGGCCAGCGGGGCGCAGAAGGCGTCGGTGCGGGTGCGGGTGCAGGGCGAGGCCGCGTTCCTCAACCTCAAGTCGCGCGAGCTCGGGCATACTCGCCAGGAGTTCGAGTATCCGATCCCGCCGGACGATGCGCGCGCGCTGCTGGCGCTGTGCGTGGGCGGCCTGATCGACAAGCGCCGACATCTCGTGCAGTACCAGGGCCACCTCTGGGAAGTGGACGAGTTCCTCGGCGACAACGCCGGGCTGGTGGTCGCCGAGATCGAGCTGGACAGCGCCGACGAGGCGTTCGCCACGCCGGACTGGCTCGGCGCCGAAGTCACCGACGATCCGAGGTACTACAACGTGGCGCTGGCGACGTGTCCATTCTGCGAATGGACGGGATTGGGGAGTCGGGATTAGGGATTGGCAAAGGCGGGCTAGCTGCAGCGATCCGGCTTATGCTTTTGCGAATCCCCAATCCCCAATCCCCAATCCCCGCTCATGCGCATCGATATCTGGTCCGACGTGGTCTGTCCCTGGTGCTGGATCGGCAAGCGCCGGTTGCAGCAAGGTCTTGCGTCGCTCGGCGCGGACGCGCCGGCGCTGGAGATCCACTGGCATCCGTATCAACTGGATCCGGACGCCGGCACCGAGCCGGTGCCGTTGCGCGAGGCCTATGCGGCCAAGTTCGGCGGTGCGGCGCGCACCGAGCAGATCCTGGCGCAGACCCAGGCCACCGCGCGCGCCGAAGGCCTGCCGTTCGACTTCGGTCGCGGCCAGGTGCGGGTGACCACGCTGCCCGCGCACCGGCTGCTGTGGCTGGCGGCGCGCGAGGGCGATGTCGACGCGGTCGCCGAGGCGCTGTTCCATGCGCACTTCGCCGAGGGCCGCAACCTGGCCGATCCGCAGACGCTGTGCGATGCCGGCGCCGCAGGTGGGTTGTCGGCGCCGCGGGTGCAGGCGCTGCTGGCCGGCGGCGAGGGACTGGACGAGATCGAGGCGGAACTGCGGCAGGCGCAGGCCATGGGCATCCGCGCGGTACCCACCTACGTCATCGATGGCCGCCAGGCGCTGCAGGGCGCGCAGCCGCCGGAGGTGTTCGCCGCCACCGTGCGCGGTTTGCTGGCCGACGCCCAGGCGGGCCGCGATTGCGGTCCGGACGGCTGCGCGGTCTAGGACGTCGCGCGCTGTACGTTGGGCTTCCCGCGCCGCGTGCGGCGCGCCAGACAGCGTCGCAGGAGGCGAGGGGCTTCCCGCGGTGATGCGCAGGCGTCCTGCTGATGCCCATGCCGGTTCGCCGTGGACGTGTCCCGCATCCCGCGCGCGCCAGCCACGGCAGCCAGGCAACGGGCCGCAAGGCCGCCTTGCGCGCGTGGACCGGATGAACTGCAGCGCGCCGCGGTCCTGCTGCGCTGCCCCTCGCCGCGCGTGCCTCAACTCGGACGCGTTCATTACCGGGACATGTCAGCTGGCAGGGGCGCGACCTGCCGCCGACGCCGGCATCTGCGACAATGCCGGCCCACAGGCGCCTGAACCGCGCCGGCAGGAGGAATCCCCCGCATGCTCGCGATCGGCGTTGCCGGTACCGAACTCACCGCGCAGGAGCGCGACTGGCTGCAGCACGATGCGGTGGCCGGCGTGGTCCTGTTCAAACGCAATTTCGCCTCGCGCGCGCAGGTGACCGAGTTGAGCGCGGCGATCCGCGCCGCCACGCCGCGGCCGCTGCTGCTCTGCGTGGACCAGGAAGGCGGGCGCGTGCAGCGCTTCCGCGAGGGCTACAGCGCATTGCCGCCGCTGCAGGATTTCGGCGCGCTGTACGCGCGCGATCCGGCCGCGGCGCTGGAGATGGCCGAGCAGCACGCCTGGCTGATGGCCAGCGAGATCCGCGCCAGCGGCATCGACCTCAGCTTCGCCCCGGTGCTGGACCTGGCCCGCGGCAACCGCGCCATCGGCGACCGCGCCTTCAGCGACGATCCGCAGGTGGTCGCGGCCTTCGCCACGGCCTATGTGCGCGGCATGCACAGCGTCGGCATGGGCGCGACCCTCAAGCATTTCCCCGGCCATGGCACCGTGCTCGAGGACACCCACGTCGACAACGCCGAGGACCCGCGGCCGCTGGAGACTCTGCGCCAGGAAGACCTGGTGCCGTTCGCCGCCGGCATTGCCGCCGGCGCCGACGCGGTGATGATGGCGCACGTGGTCTACCCGCAGGTGGCGCCGGAACCGGCCGGCTACTCGCCGCGCTGGATCCAGCAGATCCTGCGCCAGGAGCTGGGCTTCCGCGGCGTGGTGTTCTCCGACGACATCGGCATGGCCGCGTCGTTCGCCGCCGGCGGCGTCGCCGCGCGGGTCACCGCGCACCTGGACGCCGGCTGCGACGTGGTCCTGGTCTGCCACCCGGAACTGGTCGAAGACTCGCTGCAGGCCGTGCGCGATCGCCCGCTCAACACCGCCGCGCTGCTCGGCCTGATCGGCCGCGGCGGCCTTGGCTGGGACGGCCTGCTGGCCGACGCCCGCTACGGTCACACCCAATCCCATCTGCTCTCCACCTTCGGAAAAACCGCCTGATGTCCACTCTCACCATCGCCCAGGCCCTGGCCCAGGCCGACCTGCTGGTCGATCGCACCCGCATCGACCAGGCCATCGCCCAGATGGCCGACGCCATCGCCGCCGACTACCGCGGCGAAACCCCGGTCTACCTGACCATCATGCACGGCGCGCTGCCGTTCGCCGGCCAACTGGCGCTGGAACTGGGCAGCCGCGGCCAGGACCTGCAGCTGGACTACCTGCACGCCACCCGCTACCGCGGCGAGACCGTCGGCGGCGAACTGGTGTGGAAGCACCGTCCGGCCACCGCGCTGTACGGCCGCCGCGTGCTGTTGCTCGACGACATCCTCGACGAAGGCCTGACCCTGAAGGCAGTGCGCGAGTGGTGCCTGGAGCAGGGCGCCACCGACGTGCGCATCGCCGCGCTGACGGTCAAGCGCCACGACCGCTGCGTGCCCGGGGTCAGCGCCGACTACGTCGGCGTCGAAGTGCCTGACCGCTACGTGTTCGGCTTCGGCATGGACGTCAACGAGGCGCTGCGCAACCTGCCGGCGATCTACGCGATGAAGGAGTAAGCGGCCAGGCGAGCCAGCCTCGCCTGCGTCGCTGCCGTTTCCCGCTGCCGGCGCGCGTCGCCGGCGCAGGCGTTCCCTTTCGTTCGAGGATCCGCATTGGACAACATCGCACTGGCCGTCATCGGCGGCACCGGCGTCTACAAGCTCGCACAGTTGGACGACGTGCAGACCCACGAGGTCGAGACGCGCTACGGCGCGCCTTCCGGCCCGGTGCGGGTCGGCACGCTGCTCGACCACCGCGTCGCCTTCCTGGCCCGCCACGGCGAAGGCCATTCGCTGCCGCCGCACAAGATCAACTACCGCGCCAACCTTGCTGCACTGCAGCAGATCGGCGCCACGCGCGTGCTCGCGTTGAACACGGTGGGCGGCATCACCGAGCGCTTCGGCCCGCGCGTGCTGGCCTGTCCGGATCAGCTCATCGACTACACCTGGGGGCGCATCTCCACCCTGTGCGAAGAGCCGGGCAGCGAGGTGTTGCACGTGGATTTCGGTCATCCGTATTCGCCGCTGCTGCGCAGCAAGATCCTCGCCGCCGCGCGCGTCACCGGCACCGCGCTTGTGGACGGTGGCTGCTACGCCGCCACGCAGGGGCCGCGCCTGGAAACCATTGCCGAGATCGCGCGGCTGCGCCGCGACGGTTGCGACCTGGTCGGCATGACCGGCATGCCGGAAGCCGGGTTGGCGCGCGAGCTGGGCCTGGACTACGCCTGCCTGGCGATCGTGGCGAACTGGGCGGCCGGCTGCGGCGACGCCGAGGAAATCACCCTGGCCGAGGTGCTGGCCAATGTCGAGGCGGCCTCGGTCGGGCTGCCGGAGCTGGTGGGGGAACTGGCGCGCGGGTGATTGTCTTCGTTGCGCAAGCTTTGCATACTCCGCCGGTGCGGCTGCCGCACAACCACCACCCATTCACTGCAAAAGGTCTCGCATCACCATGCCGAACGGTACCGTCAAGTGGTTCAACGACGCCAAGGGATTTGGTTTTATTTCTCCGGAAGACGGTAGCGCCGATGTGTTCGCGCACTTCTCCGCGATCAACTCCAAGGGCTTCCGCAGCCTGCAGGAAGGACAGCGTGTCAGCTACGACGTGACCCAGGGTCCGAAGGGCGCGCAAGCCTCGAATATCACGCCGGTCGAGTAAGCGCGCGCGTTGACTCGGTTGTGCCTTGAACCCCGCTTCGGCGGGGTTTTTTATGGGAGACGCCGTGGTGTCGGCGTCGGCAGGCGGTGCGGGCAATGACGCAAGGATTGCAGATCGGGATCGTGGGGTATGGCACCGCAGGCCAGGCACTGGCGCTGCTGCTGGCGCGCGACGGGCACCGCGTGCAGGTGTTCGAGCGCGCCGCCGAGCCCGGGCCGGTCGGCGCCGGTTTCCTGCTGCAGCCGACCGGCCTGCAGGTGCTGTGGCGGATCGGCCTGCTCGAGCAGGCCCTGGCCTACGGCGCGCCGGTGCACCGCCTGTACGGCGAGACCCCGTGCGGGCGCGCGGTGATGGACATGCGCTACCGCGACCTGGAGGCGCGCCTGTTCGGGCTGGGCATGCAGCGCGGCGCCTTGTTCGCCCTGCTGGCGCAGGCCTGGGACGGCTACGCCACGCTGCAGCGCGATACGCGCATCGTCGCCATCGACGACACGCTGCGCCGGGTGCAGGACCAGCACGGCCGCTGGCACGGGCCGTTCGACCTGGTGATCGCCTGCGACGGCTCGACCTCGGCGCTGCGCGCGCAGGTGCAGGCGACGCGGCTGGACCGGATGTATCCGTGGGGCGCGCTGTGGTGCCTGCTGCCGCGCGGCGACTGGGCCTTCCCCGACGAACTGCGCCAGCGCTACGTGGCCGCGCGCAAGATGATCGGCCTGCTGCCGGTGGGCACCCGCCCAGGCGATGCCGAGCCGCGGGTGAGTTTCTTCTGGAGCCTGCCGACCGCCGAGTTCGATGCCTGGCAGGCGCGCGGTGTGCAGCCGTGGCTGGAGGAGATCGCGCAGCTGTGGCCGCAGGCGCGCGAACGCCTGGCGCAGATCGACGCACCGGCGCAACTGGCGCGGGCCAGCTACCGCGATGCGGTGCAGCGGCACTGGTACCGCGGCCGCCTGGTGCTGGCAGGCGACGCGGCGCATGCGATGAGCCCGCAACTGGGGCAGGGCGTCAACATGGCGCTGATGGACGCCTGGGCATTGAGTGAGAGCCTGCGCACCGCGCCGGACATCGACGCGGCGCTGGCGCGCTACCAGGCGCAGCGCCAGGCGCACGTGGCGGTGTACCAGTTCTGGAGCCGCTGGCTGACCCCGCTGTTCCAGTCCGAGCGCGACGTGGCGGCGCGGCTGCGCGACGTGGGCATGTTGCCGGCCGGGCGCATGCCCGGCGGCCGCGGGCACATGCTGCGCGTGCTCAGCGGCACCCAGCACGGCTGGTTGGGCAAGCTGCCGCTGGCGCCAGAGTTTCTCGAAGCGTTGCAGGACGCGGTGGCGCGGCGCGTGGCGCTGCCGTAGGCGGCGAGATCGCGGACGCAGGTGGACGCGGGCTTGGGTGATTCGTCGTGGCGACCGCGCGTGCAGAGCGCAACGCGGCGAGCGCGGTCCGACGGCGATGTTCTGTGTTTGCACTTGCAACATTGTCGTGCCGCGATTCGCCAATCTTGTGTGGGAGGGGCTTCAGCCCCGACACCCTTCAGTTGGT
>NZ_AQOK01000803.1:0-456 GCF_000364645.1 Xanthomonas sp. SHU 308
GCCGGCCAAGCCCGCTGCGGCGGCCACGCCTGCCGCCGCGCCTGCCGCGGCCAAGCCTGCGGCGACCTGAGTCCCGCCAGGCCGCGCCAAGCCCGCGGCCTCTCGTAGGAGTGGCTTCAGCCGCGACCGAGCCTTGCCCGGTCGCGGTCGATCCAAAAAAGCAAGAGCTACTCCTGAAGTCGACCTGTCACGCCGTGCATCCGGCCGCGCAGCACGCCGCGCGGCCCGTGCCTTGGCTCAGCGCGCCCCGAAGCGCGCCCGGCAGCCGCCGTTGACCCACACCGTATTGCCTTCGTAGCCCCAGGTGCGGCCTTCCGCGCAGGTGGTGCCGGACAGCTGTTCGATCAGTTCCGGGCGGCCCTGGCGGCGGTCCCAGGCGCAGGTGCGCAGGCGCTTGTCGTCGCTGCTGCAGGTCACTGTGTAGCCGCTGTCCAGCGGCGGCCGGCCCGGCCCCCA
>NZ_AQOK01000804.1:0-4315 GCF_000364645.1 Xanthomonas sp. SHU 308
AGCCACCGCCGCCGCGGCCCTGGGCGAACTCGCCGCGACAACCGTCGTCGACCCACACCGCGCCGTCGCGCGAGCCCCAGGTGCGGCCCTCGATGCAGCGGGTGTCCGACAGCTGCCGCACCAGCATGGCGTTGCGCCAGCCGGTCGGGCAGATGCGCTGGCGCTGGTCCTGGCTCTCGCAGCGGACGGTGCCGGCCACGCCGCCACTGCCGCCGCCGTCGCCCCAGTTGCCGCCCCAATTGCCGCGACCTTCGACGAAGCGACCACGGCAGCCCTGGTCCACCCACACCACGCCGGGCGCCGAGCCCCAGGTGCGGCCTTCGATGCACGGCGAATCGGACAGGGTGCCGACCAGTCGCGCAGGCCCGCGAAACGGCGTGGCGCATTGCTGGCGACGGCGGTCGTTGCTGGAGCAGGCGACGGTGCGGCCGTCGAAGCCCGGTTCCTGCCGCCAGCCGCCGCCGCTGCCGCGCAGCGAGGTGGCGATGTCCTGCTGGATGTTGCCGAAGCCCCAGCCGCGGTCGATCTGGTCCAGATAGAACTCGAGCTGGTCGTCGGGGATCTGCCGCCCGCGCGACTGGTCGGCGTACTCGCGCTCGATCACCCGGACCCGGCCGGGGACCGACAGTTGCCGCAGGTCCTGCGGCGCGTAGGCGCGGGCGCTCTGGGCCGCGGCCGGGGCGCTGGCCAGGGCCAGCGCGGCGATCACCAGCCAGCCACCAAGGTGCTTCAACATGGGTTCTCTCCTCCCCGTGAATGGTGCGCGGACTATAGCCGCAGGCCAACTTAAGCCAGGATGAGTCATGCGCGATTTGCCCGGGCCGACGCGCCGCCGCAGAATACCGGGCTTGCCGGCGCCTTCTGCGCCGGGCGCCCCCTGTTTGGAGCTAGCGATGCGTACCCACTTCTGCGGCCTGGTCGACGAGACCCTGATCGGCCAAACCGTCACCCTGGCCGGCTGGACCGACGTGGCCCGCAACCTCGGCGGCGTGTGCTTCATCGACCTGCGCGACCACGAAGGCATCGTGCAGGTGATGGTGGAGCCGGAGAACGCGGAAGTGTTCAAGGTCGCCGCCAGCCTCGGCTACGAGGACGTGCTGCAGGTCGAGGGTGTGGTGCGCGCGCGGCATGCGGTCAACGACAAGCTGCGCAGCGGCAAGGTCGAGGTGATCGCCACCGCCATCACCGTGCTCAACAAGGCCGCGCCGCTGCCGTTCCACGCGCACGAGAACCCGGGCGAGGAAACCCGCCTGAAGTACCGGTATCTGGATCTGCGCCGCCCGGAGATGCAGCGCATGCAGCGCACCCGCATCAAGCTGGTGCAGGCGCTGCGCCGCTACCTGGACGAGCGCGGCTTCCAGGACATCGAGACGCCGATCCTGACCAAGGCCACCCCGGAAGGCGCGCGCGACTTCCTGGTGCCGGCGCGCATGCATCCGGGTGAGTTCTACGCGCTGCCGCAGTCGCCGCAGCTGTTCAAGCAGATCCTGATGGTGGCCGGCTTCGACCGCTACTACCAGATCGCGCGCTGCTTCCGCGACGAGGCGCTGCGTGCCGACCGCCAGCTCGAGTTCACCCAGCTCGACATGGAGTTCGCCTTCGTGCGCGAGCGCGACGTGCAGGACTTCGTCGAGGCGATGGTCCGCGCCATCTTCAAGGAGGTGGTCGACGTCGAGCTGGCCGCCGAATTCCCGCGCATGACCTGGGCCGAGGCCATGCGCCGCTATGGCTCTGACAAGCCGGACCTGCGCATCGCCCTGGAACTGACCGATGTCGCCGAGCTGGTCAAGGACAGCGACTTCGCGGTGTTCACTGCGGCGGCCGCCGACCCAGACGGCCGCGTCGCCGCGTTGCGCATTCCCGGTGGCGCCAGCCTCTCGCGCAAGCAGATCGACGAGTACGCCGCGCACGCCGCCAAGTACGGCGCCAAGGGCCTGGCCTACGTCAAGATCGCCGACAGCGGCGAGATCAGCTCGCCGATCCAGAAGTTCTTCGGCGAAGCCGCGTTCGCCGCGCTGCTCGCCCACGTCGGCGCCGGCAACGGCGACATCGTGTTCTTCGGCGCCGGCGCCTACGGCAAGGTCTCCGACTTCATGGGCGCGCTGCGCCTGAAGGCCGGCAAGGACTTCAACCTCGTCGCCGACGGCTGGCGGCCGCTGTGGGTCACCGATTTCCCGATGTTCGAATGGGACGAGGAGGCGCAGCGCTACGTCGCCCTGCATCATCCGTTCACCGCGCCGGCGGTGGACGACATCGCCGAACTGCGCACGCATGCCAAGACCGCGGTGTCGCGTGGCTACGACATGGTGCTCAACGGCAACGAGATCGGCGGCGGTTCGATCCGTATCCACCGCCCGGACATGCAGAGCGCGGTGTTCGAGCTGCTCGGCATCGGTGCCGAGGAAGCGCGCGCCAAGTTCGGCTTCCTGCTGGATGCGCTGAACTACGGCGCGCCGCCGCACGGCGGCATCGCCTTCGGCATCGACCGCATCGCCGCGCTGATGGCCGGCACCGAGTCGATCCGCGACGTGATCCCGTTCCCCAAGACCACCGGCGCGCAGGACCTGATGACCGACGCGCCGTCGCCGATCGCCGACGCGCAGCTGGCCGAAGTGCACGTGCAGGTGCGCCCGCAGGCGCAGTGACCCCTTTCTTCCAACCGTAGCGCAGGCCGACACATGAGCGAGACCGCATTCAATCTGGAGTGGGAAACCCTCGGCAACGAGGGCGCAGTGGAGGCCATCGTCACCCAGCGCGCGCGCGTGTTCGGCGGCTGGCTGGTGCGCGCCGGCAGCGGCGCCAACGCGCCGCTGGCGTTCGTGCCGGATCCGGAGGGCCGCTGGGACGGCGAGGACTTCGGCGAGGACGATTACGAGTACGAGGAAGACGACGAGGAAGAAGAGGACGAGGACGAGGAAGAAGGCGACGACGAGGACGAGGATGACGGCGAAGAGGCCGACGCCGACGCCGCGCACCCGGCGCGCTGAGCCGTGTTGATTCGCCGCGCCACGCCGGACGATGCCGCGGCGGTGACCCGCATCGCCACGGCCACCTTTTGCGAAACCTTCGGCCATCTGTATCCCGCGCAGGACCTGCAGGCCTTCCTCGACGAGGCCTATTCGCTGGAGCGCGCCCAGGTCGTGCTGGCGCATCCGGACTACGCGATCTGGCTGGTCGAGCACGACGGCGCGGTGGTCGGACACGCCGCGGCGGGCCCCTGTGGCCTGCCGCACGCCGAGGTGCGTCCCGGCGATGGCGAACTGAAGCGCCTGTACCTGCTGCGCGCCCACCAGAACGGCGGCTGGGGTGCCCGGCTGTTCGACACCGCCCTGGCCTGGCTGGAGCGCGACGGCCCGCGCACGCTGTGGCTCGGCGTGTGGTCGGAGAACCTGGGCGCGCAGCGTTTCTACGCGCGCTACGGCTTCGAGAAGGTCGGCACCTACGAATTCCCGGTGGGGCGGGTGCGCGATCTCGAATTCATCCTGCGCCGGCCGCCGCGCGCGGCCTGACGCCTGCCGCCGGACCTCGTCCGGGCATGCCGCGTCGACACAGCGGCAACGAGTGCGCGCTACAGTGCTGGCCTGTCCAGCTTGAGGAGAGCACGCCATGTTCCGACCGTGGATGGGAATCGCCGCCGTCGTGCCGCTGCTGGCCGCGTGCGCGCCACCGGCGTCGCTGCAGCCGGCCAGTGCCGGGCCGACGGTGCAGGGCGATGGCCGCTGCAACGTCGAGGCCGTGGCCTGGGCGGTGGGCCAGGAGGCCACCCAGGCGACCATGAGCCGGGTCTGGAAGGAGAGCGGAGCCGGCGTGGTGCGGCCGATCGCGCCGGGCCAGGCGGTGACCCGCGACCTGCGCCTGGATCGGCTCAACGTGTTCCTGGATGGCAGCAATCACATCTTTCGCACCACCTGCGGCTGAGTCGCCGATGGCCGCCGCGCCCCAGGTGCTGTTGCTGCACGGCATCTGGAACGCGCGGCCGTGGCTGCTGCCGCTGGCGCTGCGCCTGCGCCGCGAGGGCTGGCGCGTCGCCAGCTTCGGCTATTCGACCGCGTTCGGCGGCGCCGAGGCCGCGCTCCCACGGCTGCACGCCCGCATCGAACGTATGGCAACCACCGGTCCGGTGGCGCTGGTCGGTCATAGCCTCGGCGGCCTGATCGCCTTGCAGGCCTTGCGGGAGCTGCCCTCGCTGCCGGTGACCCGGGTGGTGTGCCTGGGCAGCCCGCTGGCCGGCAGTGCCGCCGCGCGCGCCCTGGCGCAACGGCGGCTCGGACTGGCGCTGGGCCGCAGCGCGGCGCTGTTGCAGCAGGGCGTGGCA
>NZ_AQOK01000805.1:0-8472 GCF_000364645.1 Xanthomonas sp. SHU 308
GTGCTGCTGAGCAACGCCACCTCGCGCCTGTCGCACGATCTGCAGGCGCTCGGCATCGCCGACGCGTTCGATGCGGTGGTGAATTCGAGCGAGGTCGGCGCGATCAAGCCGGAGCCGGCAATCTTCCTGCATGCGCTGACACAACTACGGATGGCCGCGGACGAGGTGTTGTTCGTCGATGACACGGCGGTCCATGTCGAAGCGGCACGCGCCCTGGGCCTGCGCGCCGAGCGTTATGTGGACGCAGTAGCCTTGCGTGCCTGGCTGCTCGTCCATGGCGCGCTCGGCGACGACTGAGCTTGCATGCCGGGACTGGATCGGCGCGCCAGGGTCGGCGTTCCCGCCTGCGGCAGTGCGTGCGCCTACTTCTCCAGGGACAGCGTGATGCCTGCTACGCAGGCCGCCTCGGGGTGTGCGCGTTGCACGGCGAACGTACCTTGCAGGGTGGCCCCCACGGCAAGCTTGTCGCGCTGGAAACTGGCGCCGACGCCAAAGTCGGTATCGGCGTATTGCGGTGGTGGCGGCTCGACAGCGAAGTACTCTTTCGAGAATCCGGTGGCGGCCAGCCTGTCGGCCAGTTGCCCTAGCCGCAGCGGGCAGGCGTCGCCCATGTCGCGATAGCGGTAGCCGAGCCCGCTGCCCGCAGCCACGGGCGCATCTTCCTTGGAACTGATGGAAAGCGAGAGCGAGGCCCGGTCGGGCAAGTACTTCGCTTCGACCTCTTGCGTGAACGCCATGCCGGCGGCGTCGACGAAAGCAGCGAAGACGTTGCCGACCGGTGGCCGCGGCGAGGGATTCCACGGTTCGGCATACGGCGGCGGCAGCATGCCGGGGAAAAAATCCAGGTCGAACCGATCGCAGAGATGGCGCAAGGTCAACGCCGCCTCGTCGCCAGCGATCACCGCGTCGAGCACGCCGAGGTAGCGTTGCATCATGACGTGCGCGGGCACGCTGGAATCCTGTTCGGGATCGGCCAGATAGCGCTGGTGCTGCGCCTCGCAAGTGTAGGGCTGGCTCCACTGTTCCATCGCATAGGACGGCGGCGGCGCGGCCCGCGCGAACGCTGGCAGGGCGAAGAGCAGCAGCGGAATCGAGCGGATGGCGGCGCGTTGCATCGGGTGAGCATCCCGGCGGGCTGGCCGGCCCATCATACCGGGTGCCCGCGCGCCGTCCGCACCGGGTGGGCTGACAACCCGGCGTCATGGCCTCATAACCGCGGGTTTGCATTCGCTGCCACGCAGGGCGCTATCGTCTCGGCTCCTCTTGCCGAGATCCGTCCATGTCCGACCCGAACTGGAAGCTGGAAACCATCGCCGTGCACGGCGGCTACCGTCCCGATCCGACCACCCGCGCGGTGGCGGTGCCGATCTACCAGACCGTGGCCTATGCCTTCGACGACACCCAGCACGGCGCCGACCTGTTCGACCTGAAAGTGCAGGGCAACATCTACAGCCGCATCATGAACCCCACCACCGACGTGCTGGAGCAGCGCATCGCCGCGCTGGAAGGCGGCATCGGCGCGCTGGCGGTGGCCTCCGGTCAGGCGGCGGTGACCTATGCCATCCAGACCATCGCCGAGGCCGGCGACAACATCGTTTCCTCCAGCGCGCTGTACGGCGGCACCTACAACCTGTTCGCGCATACGCTGCCGCTGTCCGGCATCCAGACCCGCTTCGCCGACTATCGCGATCCCGGCGCCTTCGCCGGACTGATCGACGAGCGCACCAAGGCGATCTTCGTCGAGTCGATCGGCAACCCGCGCGGCAATGTCACCGACCTGGAAGCGGTGGCCGCCATCGCCCACGCCCACGGCGTGCCGCTGATCGTCGACAACACCGTGCCCACGCCATACCTGCTGCGGCCGTTCGACTTCGGCGCCGACATCGTGGTGCATTCGCTGACCAAGTACCTGGGCGGCCACGGCACCAGCCTGGGCGGGGCGATCGTCGATTCCGGGCGCTTCCCGTGGGCGGCGCACGCGCAGCGCTTCCGCCGCCTCAACGAGCCGGACGTGAGCTACCACGGCGTGGTCTACACCGAGGCGCTGGGCGAGGCCGCCTACATCGGCCGCGCGCGGGTGGTGCCGCTGCGCAACACCGGCGCGGCGCTGTCGCCGTTCAACGCGTTCCAGATCCTGCAGGGCATCGAGACGTTGCCGCTGCGCATGGACCGGATCAACCAGAACACGCTGGCGCTGGCGCGGCACCTGCAGGGCGAGGCCAAGGTGGAGTGGGTCAACTACGCCGGCCTGCCGGACCATCCCGAGCACGCGCTGGCGCAAAAGTACCTGCGCGGCCACGGCTCCGGCGTGCTGACCTTCGGCCTGCGCGGCGGCCGCGCCGCCGGCGCGCGCTTCCTCGATGCGCTGCAACTGTTCACCCGCCTGGTCAACATCGGCGACGCCAAGTCGCTGGCCACGCATCCGGCGTCCACCACGCATCGCCAGCTCTCGCCCGAGGAGTTGCAGCGCAGCGGCGTCAGCGAGGATACGGTGCGGCTGTCGGTGGGCATCGAGCACATCGACGACCTGCTCGCCGACCTGCAGCAGGCCCTGGCGCAGGCCTGAGCTACGCCGCGGGCTGCACGCGTGCTCAGCGGAAGAACTGGCTCGGCGGCTGCCCGAACTGGCGCTTGAACATGGCGGTGAACGCGCTGGGGCTGTCGTAGCCCAGCTCCACCGCCACGTCGATGATGCGGTCGCCGGCGGCCAGCCGTTCGAGCCCGCGCAGCAGGCGCAGTTGCTGGCGCCACTGGCCGAAGCGCATCTGCAGTTCGCGTTGGCACAGGCGCTGGATGGTCTTGACGTCCACGCCTAGTTCCGTGGCCCAGGCATGCAGGGTGGTGGCATCGGCCGGGTCGGCGTCGAGCGCGGCGGCGATGCGCAGCAGGCGCGGATCGCGCGGCTGCGGCAGGTACAGCGGCAGCGCCGGCAGGGCATGCAGTTCGTCCAGGATCAGCCGCATCAGCCGCCCGTCGCGCGAGTCGGCGGCGTGGTCCCAGGGGATCTCCGCGGCGCTGCGGATCAGTGCTTCCAGCAGCGGCTCCACCGCCATCACCGTCGGCGTGTCTGGCATGCCGGCGATGGCGGCGGGGCGGATGTACAGGCTGCGCATGCGCAGGACGCCGATCCAGCGCACGCTGTGCTCGGTGCCGGCGGGGATCCACAGCGCGCGCGTGCTCGGCACCACCCAGTGGCCCTGGCCCGAGCGCACCACCATCAGGCCGGATACCGCGTAGATCAACTGATGACGCGCATGCCGGTGCGGGGCGATGGCGCTGTCGGGCGGGTAGTCGACGGCCTTGCACACCACGTCGGCGGGCGCGTCGTCCGCATTGCGGCCGGCGCGCGGCACCAGCATGTCCTTTTTGCGATGGTTGCTGGGCATGTCGCGCAAGAAGGTCGGGGCAGGGCAGCCTACCATGCACGCACTCCCGGCAATGCCTGTCCCGCCATGTCCACGCTGCGCCCTGCCGTGCCCGTCGCTGCCTCTCCCGCCGCTCCCGCCGCTCCCGTCGCCCCGCGCAAGGTCGCGTCCGGCGTTCTGGCCGCGATCACTTCCTCGCACCTGATCAACGACATGATGCAGTCGCTGATCCTGGCGCTGTACCCGGTGCTCAAGGGCCAGTTCCAGCTCAGCTTCGCCCAGGTCGGGCTGATCACTCTCACCTACCAGATCACCGCCTCGCTGTTCCAGCCGCTGATCGGGCTGCGCACCGATCGCCGACCGGCGCCGTATTCGCTGCCGATGGGCATGAGTTCCACGCTGTGCGGGTTGTTGCTGCTGGCCTATGCGCCCAGCTTCGGCATGGTGTTGCTGGCGGCGGCCTTGGTCGGGATCGGCTCGGCGATCTTCCATCCCGAATCCTCGCGCATCGCGCGGCTGGCCTCGGGCGGCCGCCACGGCCTGGCGCAATCGGTGTTCCAGGTCGGCGGCAATACCGGCACCGCGCTGGGGCCGCTGATCGCCGCTGCGGTGATCGTGCCCAACGGCCGCCATAGCGTGGCCTGGTTCGGCGGCGCGGCGTTGCTCGGCATCGCCCTGTTGTCCTACGTCGGGCGCTGGTACGCGCTGCACCTGCAGGCCGCGCGCGCGACGCCGCGGCCGGTCGCGGCGGTGCCGGCGCTGCCGCGCGCCACGGTGGTGCGCATCGTCGGCATCCTGCTGCTGCTGATCTTCTCCAAGTATTTCTACATCGCCGGGCTGAGCAGCTACTACACGTTCTACCTGATCCAGCGCTTCGGCATCTCGGTGCAGAGTGCGCAGCTGCACCTGTTCGCGTTCCTGCTGGCCTCGGCATTGGGCACGTTGATCGGCGGCCCGGTCGGCGACCGCATCGGCCGCAAGCCGGTGATCTGGGTGTCGATCCTGGGCGTGGCGCCGTTCGCGCTGACGCTGCCGCATGTAGGCCTGCATGCGGCCACCGCGTTGACCGTGCTGATCGGCTTCGTGTTGTCCTCGGCGTTCTCGGCGATCCTGGTGTACGCGCAGGAAATGATGCCCGGGCGCATCGGCACCATCTCCGGGCTGTTCTTCGGCTTCGCCTTCGGCATGGGCGGGCTGGGCGCGGCGGTGCTGGGCCTGCTCGCCGACCACCGCGGCATCGTCTTCGTGTACCAGGTGATGTCGTTCCTGCCGCTGCTGGGCATCGTCGCGGCGCTGCTGCCGAGCCGGCGGCCCGACGCCGTCGCGACACACTAGCGCGACCGTGCGTGGCCGGCATCGACCGGCACGGACAGCTTGGCGAAAGCCAGCGGCAGCATGCTGTCGCGCCGGCCGTCGCGCCCCCATCGCCGTCTTCGCATGCCTGTCATCGCCATGGTCTCGTCCGTTGCCCACGCCTGGTCCACGCTGGTCGACCTGGTCGCCAGCCACGCGGTGGCGCCGCTGCTGGCGACGCTGCACCTGACCGGGCTCAGCGACGATCCGCACGACATCGCCGCCTCGCTGCTGGTGGCGGCCCTGCAGTTGTCCATCATCGGCGTGCTGTTCCGGCCGCTGGAGAGCCTGTGGCCGGCCGAGCGCTGGGAGCACCGGCGGCTGGCCCGCATCGACTTCCACTACACCTGGTTGATGTTGATCGGGGTGTTCCCGCTGTTCTCGTTCCTGATCCTGACCCCGGTGGTCAACGCACTGGGCGGCGCCGACCCCAACGCGGCGGCGGCGCCGGAGACCGGCCTGCGCCATGCCTGGCCGTGGCTGGACCAGCATCCGCTGGCGCTGTTCGCGCTGTACTACCTGGCCTACGACTTCACCTACTACTGGATGCACCGGGTGCAGCACTGGATGCCGTGGTGGTGGGCGATGCACAGCATGCACCACAGCCAGCGCCAGCTCAGCTGCTGGGCCAACGACCGCAGCAACTACCTGGACGGCATGCTGCAGTCGTTCGTGCTGGCCGCGGTGGGCATCGCGTTCGGCATCGAGGCCGACGAGTTCGCCTGGCTGATGCTGCTCGGCGAGCTGGTGCAGAACCTGTCGCATGCCAACACCCGGTTCGGCTTCGGTCCGGTGCTCGACAAGATCCTGGTCGATCCGCCGTTCCACCGCCTGCACCACATGTGCGTGGACCCGGAGCGACCGGGGCTGCACAACTGCAACTTCGGCCAGGTGTTCGCGTTCTGGGACGTGCTGTTCGGCACCGCGCTGTACGGCGAGCCGGTGCGGCCGACCGGCGTGGGCGACCCGATGGTGGACCGCGACAACGAGCTGGGCCTGGTGGCGCTGCAGTTGGAAGGGCTCAAGCGCTTCTGGGGTGCGGTGCGGCGCCGCTCAGGATGGACGCCGGGCGAAGTGGCGTTCGGCGAGGACTATGCGCCGATTCCGGTGGATCATGCTGGTTTGCCACTGCATGTCGAGCCGCCTGCGGCTGCGGCTTCTACGCCGGCGTCGAATGGTTGAAGGGCCGGGATTGGAGAGTCGGGATGACCAGCCGTTCGGCTGTGGAAAGCAGGGATTCGTAAGAGCGGTGGCGGTTGGCAATGCCGGTCCTTGCTGGCTTCGCTGGCTGTCGTACCCTCACCCCAACCCCTCTCCCGAGGGGAGAGGGGCTCGGCTTTTCCCTTCTCCCCTTGGGAGAAGGTGCCCCGAAGGGGGCGGATGAGGGTAGGGCGCAGCCTCGTGCCCCCAAACACCGCGAGACGCTACGCGCCGGACCCTCACCCCAACCCCTCTCTCCCACGGGACTTCCTTCGGTCGCCGGGGGAAGAGGGGCTAGTCGGCTTACTGCTTCTTCAGACAACCGCTCATGAAGGTCTTGCGGGCGTCGCCCTTCAGTTTCTGCGTCGCGGCTTGCGCGTTGCAGTCCTTCATCCGCTGCTGGGAGGCGTTGCCCGCCGCCGGGGCGGTGCCGCCGCTGAGGCAGGCCTTTTGCGCGCTCTTGTACTCATCGCCTTTCTTGCCCTTTACTCATCGCCTTTCTTGCCCTTGTTCTGGGCCGAGCACTTGGCCATCAGGGTCTGTTGTGCGGTCTGTGGCTTGGTCGCGGCGGCGGCCAGCAGTGGGGCGGCGGTGAAGCTCAGCAGCAGGCAGGTGGCGGCGAAGCGGGCGGAACGGGTCATGGCGGCAGCTCCGGTTGGATGTGCCGGCAGGGTGCGCCGGCACGGGTGACCGGATCATGACGCGGCGGTGGCCGGGTCGGCAATGCGGCGCTGCGGCATGGCATCGACGGCCTGCGCCGGCCCGTCGAGGAACAGCATCTGCGGTGGTGGATGCATCAGGAACTGCTGGTGCGAGATGTTCCAGGCGTAGGCGCCGGCCAGCGGGAACGCCAGGCAGTCGCCCGGCGCCAGTGCGGCCACCGGCTGGTCGCGGGCCAGTACGTCCTTGGGCGTGCATAGTTGCCCGACCAGGGTCACCCGCGCATCGCGCAGCACCGGTGGCTGGGTGCCGCGCAGCACCAGGAACGGATGGTCGTGGCCTTGCGCGGCAGGCGTGCGGAAATGATGGGTGCCGCCGCGGCCGATGGCGAACTGCGCGCCATGGCTGCGCTTGATGTCCAGCACCTCCATCAGGTACCAGCCGCAGGCGGCGCTGACGTAGCGGCCCGGCTCCAGGCGCAGGCGCAGGCCTTGGCCGTGCGTGCGCAGCAGCGTCGGCAGGCCCGCGCAGAACGCGGCCCAGTCGAACGAGGCCGCCGGATCGGCGTAGTCCACGCCGAAGCCGCCGCCGGCATTCACCGTCAGTGGGCCCAGCGCGTAGGCCTGGCGCCAGCCCTGCACGGTCTGCAGATAGTGCGCGATCAGCCGCAACTGCAGCTGCGCATCGCGCTGGTGCGACAGCAGGTGGAAGTGGAAGCCGTCCAGGCGCAGCCCGCTCGCGCCGCGCAGCACCTGCATCGCGGCATCCAGGTCGTCCACGTCCAGGCCGAACGGCGAGGGTCGCCCGCCCATCACCAGGCGCGTGTCCTGCATGCCCGGTACCACGATGTTCAGGCGCAGGAACACCGACAACGGGCATGTGCGCGACGCGGTGATGCGCGCCAGTCGCTGCAGCTCGCCCAGGCTTTCCACGTGCACGCTGCAGTCGGGCAGGCTGGCGGCCAGCTGCAGTTCGGTATCGAGCTTGCCGGGGCCACCGAACAGCAGCCGGCGGCCCGGCTGGTGCGTGTGCAGCCATTGCAGTTCGCCGCCGGAGGCCGCCTCGAAACCGTCCACCCACGGTGCCAGTGTGCGCAGCACGGGGGGCTCGGCGTTGGCCTTGGCCGCGTAGAACAGCTCGCACTCGGCCGGCAGGTGTGCGCGCAGCATCGCCGCATGCGCCTGCAGCGCCGCCAGGTCGTAGACGTAGGCGCAGACCGGACCGTCGGCCTGCGCGCGCAACTGCGCCAGCGCCGCGTGCAGTGGGGCAGGATCGATGCGCAGGCTCATGCCGCCGCCTGCCGCAACGCGGCGCTGCCGATCGGGTTGGGCAGGAAGCTGTAGTCGGCATGGCGGTCGGCACGTTGCAGCAGGCGCAGGCGCAGGTTGTTCTTGGCCGGCAGCGGCGCGCCGTCGAGCAGGGCCTGCAGTGCCGGTTGCGTGCCGTGGCGCTGCTGCCACGTGCGCGCGATGTCGCCGGCGATCTGCCACAGCTGGCGTTCGCGGCGGTCGTGGCCGTCGGCGAGGTGGAAGATCGCTTCGGCCAGGTTGTTGACCAGCGCGCAGTAGGCGATGCGGTTCCAGCCGCGTTCGGCGCTGTAATACAGCGACTGTCGCGCGGTCTCGGACATGCCGGGCAGGCGTGCGGCCGGCCAGCGCGACGGCAGCAGCTTGGTGCCTTCGAGGTCGCGGATCCACACCTGTGTCGGCAGGCCGTCCTCGCAGCCGATCACGGTGTTCTGCAGGTGTGGCTCCAGCACGATGCCGTAGCCGAACCAGGCGCTCCACACGCCATCCAGCAGCAGTCGCGCATAGGCGCGGAACCAGGCCGTGGTGGCCGCCTCCAGGCTGCTGCCGCTGCGCTGCGCCAGCGTCTGCAGTGCGGCGGCGCAAGC
>NZ_AQOK01000806.1:0-3899 GCF_000364645.1 Xanthomonas sp. SHU 308
GGCCGCGTGCGTCGTTGGTGAACAGCGCACCGGCCACCTGCGGGCGATAGCGTGCGCGCTGCGCCGCCGGGATCGCCTGCCGGTACAGCACGCCGAAGCTCTCGCCCAGTTCGCGGCAGGCCTGCGCATCGGCGTCCAGCGCGGAGAAGTCCAGGTCGGTGGCGGCCGGCTCCAGCAGCACGTGGAAGCCGGGCACGCGCTGCGCCAGCGCCTGCCAGTCCGGCGCCAGCAGGCGGGTCAGCGCCACCGCGCTTTCCAGTTCGTACCAGGCGTTCTTGCGCACGCAGTTGGTCAGGCGCACGTGTACCGACAGCTTGAGGAAATGATCGAGCTCGGCGTGGTAGAGCGTGCGTACCGACGAGGTCGGGCGCAGCGCCAGGCCGCGTTCGCCCAGCGGCTCGATCCAGCCGCGCGCCTGCGCCTGGCGCAGCAGCGGATGTGCCAGCACGCGCTCGGCCTCCCACGGATGGCAGGGGTACAGGTCGGCGCCGCCGCCGGCCTGCGCCAGCGTCGCGCGCACGTCATCGCCCTGTGCGCGATACAGGCGCGGATCGATGCGGAACCAGAACAGCGGGAAGGCGCTGCGCGCTTCCGGCGCGCAGGCCAGCACCTGCTCCAGCGGCACGCCTTCGCGGCTCTTGGGCGTGGGATGGAAGGCGTGGCCCCACAGCATCGACTGCTCGGCATCGATCAGCGCCTCGCCGGTGGGCTGGGCGGCGTCGGCCTGGCGCAGCAACTGCGCGGTGATGGCGATGCTGTTGGCGCTCTGCGCCAGCAGTTCCAGGTTCGGCGCGTGCTCGCCTTCGCTGAGTTCCTGCAGCAGCAGGCGCACCAGCGCCTCTGCGTCCAGGCAGTGCCACGGACGGCCGTCGGCCTTCAGGTAGGGCGCCGAGGCGAAGCGGCAGCGGCCCAGGCGGTCGGCATGCGCCAGGCGCACGCACAGCGTGGCGCCGGAGGGCAGGCGCAGGCGCAGCCAGCGCTCGCCGGCGGCGGCGATGCCGGGCCGGTCCAGGCCGCGATAGTCGAAGTCGGCCAGGCCGCGATCGAGCGCGACTTCGCGCAGGTAGCAGTTGAGCCAGCAGGTGATCGCCTGCGCTTGCGCCAGGCTGTCGTACCACGGGTCATGCATCGGCAACGGGGACATGGACGGTTCTCCGAACGGACGTGAGCATCAGGGCCGGCAGCAGCGCCAGCAGGGCGGCCGCGGCGGCGGCGAGGAAGGGAACGGCCAGGCCATGGCCTTGCACCAGGGCACCGGCGAGGGCGCCGCCGGCGACGCCGGCGTACTTGCCGGCGGCATCGAAGCGGCCGAACAACTGGCCCGCGCCGCGCCCGCCGGCAACCTCGGCCAGGCTGCGGTTGAGGCCGCGCAGCGCCATCCACATGCCCAGGCCGAACAGTAGCCGCGCGGCGATCAACCAGCCGGGCGCCGGCGGCGCCATCTGCAGCAGGCAGGCCAGTGCGAACAGCGCCAGCCCCGCCGGCAGCGGCGACATGCGGTGGTCGCGACCGCGCCAGCACGGCATCAGCACCAGGTAGACCAGGTGCGGCAGGCTGTACAGCAGGCCGGCGACCGCGCTGCTGCCGATGCCGTGCGCCTGCGCATACGGCAGGAAGTAAGGAAAAGTCACCACCATCGCGAAGCAGAACAGGAACTGCGTGGTCCACAGCGCCCAGCGCTGGCGGCGCTGCGCCGCATCCGCCTGCGGCATCGCGGGTGTGGATGCGACTGCCGCCGGCACGCGCGGCGGATCGGCCGGCAACCGCCAGCTCAGCGCGAAGGCCAGCAGCGGCAGCAGCGCCAGGTAGCGGTACAGCGACTGCGCCGGCCCCAGCGCGGTGGCCAGGCCGAGCAGCGCCGGTGCGGTGACCATCGCCAGGCGTGCCGAGAACTGGGTCCAGTCCAGCGCCCGCGCCAGCGAGCCACGCTGCGCCTGGCTGCTGAGATAGGCGTTGGTCGCGGCCAGCGAGCCGCCGCAGGCGCCTTGCACGACCAAGCCGGCGACCAGCCAGCCCAGGTTCGGCGCGAAGCCGGCCATGAGGAAGCCAAGCGCCAGGCCGAGTTGCGCGCGCAGCAGCGAGCGCTTGCGTCCATAGCGGTCGGCCAGCCGGCCCCAGGCGCTGGCGGTGAGCGCAGTGCACAGCGTCGGCAGCACGTACAGCACGCCGCTCCAGCCGATCGCGGCACCCGGCGCGAGCTGCTGCAGCACCTGCGGCAGGAACAGCGGCATGCCCAGCGCGGTGAAGGCGGCCAGATAATGCGCGGCCAGCACCGGGCCGAGGAGGCGCTTCATCGCGCCGCCCCGGCCGCGACCGCGCGCGCCGCCAGCGCATCCTCGCGCAGCAGGTTGGGCGCGCTGTCGCCGTAGAACTTGTTGATGTCCGCCGCGCCGGTGATCTGCTTGCCGAGCAGGCTGCCGGCGCTGAGCAGGTACTTCACCGGCAGCGTGGGCGCGTCCAGCAGCGCCTGCGCCGGGGCGGTGTCGATGCCGTCCTCGCGCAGCGCACGCAGGGTGCCGTGCAGGCGCGCGCGCAGCAGTGCGTACAGCGGGGCGCGTAGTCCCGGCTGCCATTCCGCCAGCCCTTCCAGCACCGCCTGCAGATCCAGTTGCAGGATGATGGTGCAGAACATCCGCGCCAGCGCGGCGTCGTCCTGCACCACGATACGCGCGTCGCGCGGGGTGCCCAGCGCGGCCAGCGCCGGCCGTTGCGCGTACAGCCGCGGCAGCAGCACCCGCGCCGCGTCGTTGTCCTTCATCAGCAGCCGCGGCGCGCGGCCGGCGGTGTAGATCAGCACGCTGTTCTGCTGGTTGGCCTCCAGCGCGATGCCGTAGCGCAGCCACAGCCGCAGGTGCACCTGGCACATCAGCGCCAGGTAGCTGTCCCACCAGGCGGTGAGGTCGCCGCCATGGAAGCGATCGGCCAGGTGCGCGGCCAGCGGTCGGCCATCCGGCAGCGTCGCGCACAGGCCGGCCACCGGCACCAGGGTTGCGTCCGGCAGCGCGGGATAGCGGCGCAGCAGATAGGACAGGTGGCGGGTCTCGCCGACATGGCCGGCATGCGCCTCGTCCACGTGCAGGTAGCGTTCGCTCAGCGCCGGATCGTGCGCGGCCAGGTCGCACAGCACGCGTTCGAACCAGTGACCGTCGTACAGCGTGGACGGTTTGATCAGGCGCAGGTTGAGCGCGCCGAGCGTGCGCATCGGCACCGGCAGCTTCAGATGATGATCGGGAAACGCCAGCGGAATCACCGTGCGCAGCGATAGCGAGGGCCGCACCTGCAGCCACGGCTGCGGCGCGGCGATCGCGCCGTCCGGCAGGGCGAAGCCGTCCTCGCCCAGCCGCGCGAAGATCAGCGGGTGCAGCGGCCAGGCGACGTGGTCGGCGTCCAGCGTCGAATCCAGGCCGAGCATGCTCGGGCGCGGCCAGAACGCCGGCGGCGGCGTGGTCTGGGTGACCTGCGCGATTGGCAGCGCCAGCCAGCGCAGCGCGAAGCTGGGGCCGAACTCCGGTGCGTAGCGCGGCAGGTCGGCATCGTCCAGGCCGAGCTTGGCGCGTGCGCTGGGATAGAACGGATGGTCGCGATGGCTAGCCAGTTGTTCGCAGCGGTAGGCGCGCTCGTGCGCATCGGCGGCGTCCAGCGCGGTGGCCAGCAGTGGCCGTTGCTGCGCGTAGGCCTGCCGCGCCAGCGCGCGCTGGCGCACCGCGCACTCGGCTTCCTCGACATAGGCGCGGTGCAAGGCCTGGGTCTCCGCGTCGAGCCCGGCGCCCAGTCGCGCCAGCCACTGCGCCGCGCCGGATTCGCAGACACTGTGCTGCCCGGTGTGCAGGACCCAGCTGTCGCTGCAGGCGCTCACGGTCTGCAGGTAGCCGGCGCGACGCAGCGGCAGCCACAGTTCG
>NZ_AQOK01000807.1:0-4037 GCF_000364645.1 Xanthomonas sp. SHU 308
GGTGTCGATGCGCCAGTGCAGCGAGGCCTCGGTGCGGGCCAGCGCCTGCTGCAGGTCCGACGCGGTGTCGGCGAGCACGTCCAGCACGCCCAGGTAATCCTTGTTGGAGTGGCTCAGGCGGATCGCGTCGCCGGGTTGCCGCAGGCGCCGGTAGCGCGCTTCCCAGTGCGCGTCGCTGCTGGCGTGGTCGGCACTGGCCACCGCCAGCGTACCGTCGTGCTCGGCCACGTAGTAGCGCACCAGCGCCTGCGCGCGGCGCGCCTGCAGCGCCGGCAGCGGCCGGCCCAGGTGCAGGCCGAGCACACTGTCGAACCAGTGTCCGCCGAACAGGCGATCGAGCAGGAATTCGCGGCCGTCGCCGATGCTGCGGTAGTTGATCTCCACCAGCACCGGGCCGTCGGCGGTGAGGATGAACTCGCTGTGGCATACGCCGAAGCCGATGCCGAACGCCTGCAATTGCGCCAGTGCCTGCTGCAGCACCGGGGTGTCGATGGCGCTGCGCCAGCGCGCCTCGCATTCGACGAAATGCGGTGGCGACGACAGTTGCACGTCGAAGCCGCCGATCGGTTGCAGGGTGTGCCCGTCGCCGAGCGTCTCCAGGGTGAACAGCGGGCCGTCCAGCACGCTTTCCAGCAGCACGCTGCGCTGCGGGTGGCGCTGCCAGAAATCATCGAGGTAGGCCTGCAGCGCCGCCGCGTCGGCGCAGTGGCGCACGTCCAGGCTGGCCACGCCTTCGCGCGGCTTGGCGATCAGCGGCCACGGCGCCTGCGCCGGCGGCATCGCGCCCGGCGCCAGGCTGCAGAACCACGGCGCCGGCAGGCCGAGCGCGCGCAGCCGCTGGCGCATCGCCGCCTTGTTCTTGGCCGCGTAGCAGACCTGCCAATCCTTGCCCGGCACGCCGAGCGCGGCGGCGACCACGGCGGCGCTGGTCTGCAGGTGGTCGCTGTTGCTGAACACCGCGCGCGGCGGCTGCGGCAGGCTGCCGAGCAGGTCGAGCACGCCCAGCGGATTGAACACGTCGCACTCCAGCACCTGCACCGGTGCGGCGGGCGGATGGCGGCGGAAGTGCTCGAGGTGCGCGTGGCGGTGGTCGGTCAGCAGCAGCACCGGCACGCCCAGGCGCTGCGCGGCGGGGAGGAAGCCATCGGTCACCGCCGGGTGGCAGACGTGGCTGAGGAGCAGCAGGGGAGCGTCGTGCGAGGTCATGTACGGGTCTCGTCGGGCGCAGGCGCACGCACGCCGCCGGCGCGGCCGCGCGGAGGCGGACACGGGAGGCATGCGCCGCGGCTGCGGCAGGGTCGCGTGGTTGCCTGGCGCATCGCATCGGGCGCGCGCTGGGTAGGGGAAGGACGCGGCTGCGTCCGCTGCAGGTGCCCGCGTCTCCCGCGGGCGGCGGCGCGCCGTGCTGGCGCGCGGTGGTGCGACTGCCGGCGTCGTCGTCCGACGCCGGGGTGGATCAGAACGTGTACTCGAGGCCGACGGTGACGCTGCGGCCCGGCGCCGGCTGCCGGCCCCAGGGACTGGTGTCGATGCCGCGGTACCAGTACTTGCGATCGAACAGGTTGTTGACCGCCAGCGACGCGCTGAGCTTGCCGCTGGCGCCTTCGCTGAGCACCTGGCTCAGCTGCGCGTTCCACACCCAGTAGGCCGGCAGCTCGCCGACCGAGCCGATCGCGTTCTCCTGCACGGTGTTGGCCGCATCGCTGAAGGCGCGGCTGAAGTAATAGCTGGAAACGGCGACGGTGGTATGACCGGACTCGGGCCGGTACGACGCGCCGAGGGTGAGCTGGTTGCGCGAGGTGTAGGGCACGCGCAGGCCGTCGTACACGCCCGATTTCTGCCGTGCGTCCAGATAGGCGTAGCCGGCGTTGAGGGTCAGCGCGCGCAGTTGCGCCGGGCTCCACTGCAGTTCCACTTCGCCGCCCTGGTGGCGGGTCTTGCCGAGGTTGCGGTAGGTGCGCGTGGTGTTGTCGAGCTGGATCTGCTGGTCGAAGTCGATCAGGTAGCCGCCGAACTGCACGCGGGTACGCTCGTTGGGCTGGTAGCGTGCGCCGGCCTCGTAGTTCCAGGCCAGTTCGGCGTCGAGGTTGTCGCCGAAGATGATCTGGGTGACCTGCGGCGCGCGCAGCGACCGCTGCCCGTCGGCGTACAGGTACCACTGCGGGCTGGCCTGGAATCCCAGGGTCAGGCCGGGCAGCACGTCGTCGGTCTTGTTGCGCGTGCGCGCGCCGCTGGCGAGGTTGTAGTAGCGCGAATCGACCTGCTCGTAGCGCAGGCCGGGGGTGACGGTGACGCGGCCGTCAGCGAAGGCGATCGCGTCGCTGACGTAGGCGGCGGCGCCGCGGTCCTTGAAGCGCCAGTCGCGCACCAGGGTGTACAGGCCGTCCCTGAGGCGGGTGTTGCCGACCAGGAAGTCGATGTCCTCTTTGATCGCGCGCGCGCCCAGCGTCCACTGCTGGCGCACCGCGCCGTCGCCCATCGTCCAGCTCAGCCGCGGCTCGCTGCCGTAGACGCGGAAATCGCGCGGCGCGCTCTGCCGCAGTTGCGGCGGCAGGTCGGGGCGCCAGGTCTCGCTGGCCGCCGAGCGCATGCCGACGATGAAGTTGCGGCTGCTGCGCGCGCTGAAGTTGCTCCAGTCCAGGCGCAGGTCCTGGAACGGCCCCACATCGCCGAAGTCCTGCTGGTAGACCAGCGAGGCGCGCGTGGTGCGGCCGTTGAATGCGTCCAGCGGCCGCGTCGACTGGCGCGGATCGCGCAGGTAGTCGGCGGTAGACAAGGCGCCGGCCATGTCCATGTCGGCGACGTAGCGCTGCACGCTGGCCTTGAGCAGCGTGTCCGGCGCCAGCCACCATTCCGCGCGCAGGCGCAGGTTCTTGATGTCGGTGGCGCTGTGCTCGCGCCAGTAGTCGCCCTTGGTCCAGTTGGCGTCCAGTTGCAGGCCGAAGGTATCGCTGGCGTAGCCGCCGGTGCTGATCGCGGTATCGCCCAGGTAATGCCCGGCGCCGCCGGCGGTGACCTTCTGGCCCAGCGTGGTGGTCCAGGTGGTGGGAATGTCCGGGCTGATCAGGTTGATCACGCCGCCGACGTTGTTGGGGCCGTACTGCACCGCCGCGCCGCCGCGCACGATGTCGATGCGGTCGACCTGGTTCAGGCCGACCGGGAACAACGACAGGCTGGTCTGCCCGTACGGCGCCAGCGCCAGCGGAATGCCGTCCTCGAGCACCTGCACGCGGCCGCTACGGCTCTCGTACAGGCCGCGCAGCATGATCTGCGGCAGCGCGCCGGTGCCGGTCTCGTCGAACACCTTGATGCCCGGCACCTTCTGCAGCGCGTCGTCCAGCGAGCGGTTGGCGCCGGTGCGCAGTTGCGTGTTGTCGATCACCTGGCGGCTGCCGGCGTAGTGCTGCACGTCCTCGACGGTGGAGCGGCCGAGCAGGCTGCCCTGCACCTGCACCGCGTCGAGCTGGCGGATCCGCGCCTGCGCGTCGGCGTCGGGCGGAGTGTCCTCGGCGCGCGCGCTGGAGGGGGCGAGCATGGCGGCGGCGAGGGCGATGGCCAGCAGCGAAGGGGAAAGCGAAGCGATCAAGACGACGACTCCAGAGGCACGAAAACGGTCAGGGGCTGCGCAGGTCGGTCGCGCGCTGGCGCAACGCGGCCTGCAGCAACGCGCGGTCTTCGCCGGCGAACAGCCACTGCAGGTCCGCCTGCGCCAGCCAGTGCGCGCGTTGCGCGGCGTCGCGGGGATTGGGGCAGAAGGGAACGCCGGCGGCGCGGCAGGCCGCGTCGATCGCCATCAGCTGTTCCCAGACCTGCGGATGGGTGGGCTGCGGGCCGACGCCCAGGTCCAGCGCCAGGTCCAGCGCGCCTTCCATCACCAGCGACACGCCGGGCACCTGCAGGATCTGCGGCAGGGCGCGCACGCCGGCGGCGCTCTCGATCATCGGGATCACGCGCAGGCGCGCGCGGCTGCCGGCGATGTAGTCGGCCAGGGCCACGCTGCCGAAGCCGGTGACCCGGCCGCCGGTGATGCCGCGGCG
>NZ_AQOK01000808.1:0-1640 GCF_000364645.1 Xanthomonas sp. SHU 308
CGAGCGCGGCATCCACCGCCTGCTCGATCGCCGCCGCCTCGGCTTCCAGGCCCAGCGAGTGGCGCAGCAGCAGCGCCGCGCTGAGGATGGTCGCGTAGGGGTTGGCGATGCCCTTGCCGGCGATGTCCGGCGCCGACCCGTGGATCGGCTCGTACAGGCCGATGCGGCCGTCGCCCAGCGAGGCCGACGGCAGCAGGCCCAGCGAGCCGGCCAGCATCGAGGCTTCGTCGGTGAGGATGTCGCCGAACATGTTCTCGGTGACGATCACGTCGTACTCGCGCGGCTTGGCCAGCAGGTGCATGGCCATCGAATCGACCAGTTGGTGTTCCAGGCGCACGTCCGGGAATTCCTCGCGGCCGATGCGTGCGGCGACGTCGCGCCACAGCCGCGAGGTTTCCAGCACGTTGGCCTTGTCCACCGAGACCACGTGGTTGCGGCGCTGCCGGGCCAGGCGGAACGCACTGCGCAGCACCCGTTCGATCTCCGCGACGGTATAGCGGCACAGGTCGCTGGCGTCGCTGGCGCTGCGGGTCTTGTCGCCGAAGTAGATGCCGCCGGTCAGTTCGCGCACCACCACGATGTCCACGCCCTGCAGCAGGTGCGGCTTGATCGGCGAGGCGTCCAGCGCCGCCTTGTGCGGCTTGACCGGGCGCAGGTTGGCGAACAGGCCCAGGCCGCGGCGGATCGCCAGCAGGCCCTGTTCGGGGCGCACCTTGGCGTTGGGGTCGGACCACTTCGGTCCGCCGACCGCGCCCAGCAGCACCGCGTCGGCGCCCTGGCAGGCGGTCAGCGTCGCCGCCGGCAGCGGCTCGCCGTGGCGGTCGATGGCGATGCCGCCGATGTCGTGTTCGTGGAACTGGAAGTCGTGGCCGTGGCGTGCGGCGACGGCGCGCAGCACCGCGACCGCGGCGGCGGCGACTTCCGGACCGATGCCGTCGCCGGGCAGGACGACGATGTCAGCGTGCATGGGTGGCCTCGTAGCGTTCGATGTCGGGTTGGCGCAGCAATAGGTAACCCATCTCGTCCACGCCTTCGAGCAGGCAGGTCTGCGAGAACGCATCGAGCGGGAAGGCGTAGACGCGGCCGTCGGGCGTGCGCAGCTCGCGCGCGGCCACGTCCACGGTCAGTTCGTCGTCCGGGCGCTGCATCAGCGTCTGCACGTCGTCCTCGGCCAGCACGATCGGCAGCAGGCCGTTCTTGAGGCTGTTGTTGCGGAAGATGTCGGCGATCTCGCTGCTGACGATGGCGCGCAGGCCCAGGTCGGTCAGCGCCCACGGCGCATGCTCGCGCGAGGAGCCGCAGCCGAAGTTGCGCCCGGCCAGCAGGATCTGGCGGCCGGCGTTGTGCGCCTGGTTGAAGGCGAACTCCGGGTTCGGCGTGCCGTCGGCCTGCCAGCGCCAGTCGTTGAAGGCGTGGCGGCCGAGGCCGGCGCGTTCGGTGGTGGACAGGAACCGCGCCGGGATGATCTGGTCGGTGTCGATGTTGGTCTGGCGCAGCACCACGCTGCGCGAGGTGAGGGTGGCGAAGCCGGCCATCACGGGGTCTCCTGGGAAGCGGCGGAGTCGGGGGCGGGCGCCGCGGTGTCGGCCACCGGCGGCAGCGCCGCGGGCGGCACGTGCGGCGGCAGCAGCGGCTGGTGG
>NZ_AQOK01000809.1:0-284 GCF_000364645.1 Xanthomonas sp. SHU 308
TGCGGATCGCCGGCCGGCGACGGCGCGAACGGATCGGCGCCGCGCTCCAGCAGTTCCAGGGCGAACTGCTCCAGCGCGCGTGAGGCGTGATCGTGCTGCGCGCAGGCGGCGAGCAGGCGGGTCAGGCCGCCGCGACCGGCCGGCGACACGCCGTGGCGCAGCATCGCCTGCAGGCTGGGCACCGCCTCCACGCCGCGCGAGAGCAGCGCGAACATCGGGGTGTCGCCGCAGGCATCGAGTACCTCCGGCTCGGCGCCGTGCGCCAGCAGCCAGTCCACCGCCTG
>NZ_AQOK01000810.1:0-17793 GCF_000364645.1 Xanthomonas sp. SHU 308
CGGCGACCGTCCGCAGCGCTCGGCGCCGCCGCGCCAGGAACGCTCCGGCATGGGCGGTGGCGGCGGGCAGGATTACGCGCCGCGCCGGCAGCAGCCGGCCCCGCAGCAGTCCGCGCCGATGGACGACTTCGCGGACGACGATATCCCATTCTGATCTTTCGTCGTTCCTGCGATGCAAACAGACCCCGGTAAGCCATTGTGCTTGCCGGGGTTTTTTTCTGTTTTGGCGAGGTGTTTTCCTTTCTAGCGCGAGTCTGTCCGGTCCTCCAACGCAGGCGATACGACGCCAGACGGTATCGGTCGACTGGAGTGGTCACACGTACCGTGCTTTTCACCGCCGGCGATTGGGGCCGGAGCGTGCGTGCAAGCGGCGAGTGCCCCGCTGTTCTTGCCTTCAAAACTGGGTTGGTCGCCAAGCGTCGCGTCGTGCCCGGTCGCCTCGGCAACGCCTTGGCGCGGCTTTCGTGCCGAGTCCATGCTATCGCTCAACGCCGGCCGACCCCGCTGCAACGGGGAAGGTGTCGTAGGGGCTGCTTTAGCGGCGACAGGCTTTCCGATGAAAGCCATCGCGGCTAAAGCCGCTTCTGCGAAAAGCACATTGGCGTCGCTCGCCGCGACACCACGATCCTCACCACATGAATGCGCATGGCAACGCGGCGGAGGTGTCCTGAAGCTCCAGGTCCGACCTCCCATCCCCGCCGCCTTGCAGGCGATTTAGCGCCTTAGTCCCAGGGAGGAACCACGGGTCCGTCGGTATCTCGCCATGCGTCGCCTGCTCGAGCAGGTTCACCAAATACCCGTTTGTTTGTCGCTCTACGTCTCGCTGCACAACTCCGTACGTCACCGGAATTCCATCGCCGTCATGACGACTGACGCCACAGGCGTTGTGCCCTGCAGCATGTGTTTTCGTGCAGTGCGTCTTGCAAAAGCGCAATTCACTGCTCTATGGTTCAATCGATTGAATCGCGGCGAATCGTCAGCGTTTGAGACCGGTTGGGAGGCCGGAAGGTGGATGTCTATCCATTCGATCGGACCGGCGCCGGCCTCGGGCTTCACGAGGCGCGACGCGCTGCGCATGGCGGTCGCCGGGAGCCTTGGCCTTGGGGCAGTGGGCATGTTGCCGGCACTCGCTGCCGCCACGCCGCTCAAGGGCAACCTGAAGCAGTCTGTCGCCCGCTGGACGTTTCCGCAGCTGTCGACCGCACAGCTTTGCCAGGTAGTGAAGGGCCTGGGGTTCGCCGCCATCGATCTGGTGGGCCCGGCGGATTGGCCCACGCTGAAGGCGCATGGCGTATACAGCGCGATGTGCAATGGCGCGGAACTCGGCCTGGACAAGGGCTTCGCCGGCAGCCAGTTCCACGATGAGCTGGTCGCGCGCTACACGCGGCACATCGACCTGGTGGCCGATGCCGGCTATCGCAACCTCATCTGTTTTTCCGGCAACCGGAATGGCATGGATCCCCAGGAGGGCATGGCCCACGCCGAAGTCGGGCTCAAGCGCATCCTCGGCCATGCCGAGAAACGCGATGTCGTGCTGGTGATGGAACTGCTGAACTCCAAGGTCGATCATCACGACTATCTGTGCGACCACTCCGCCTGGGGCGTGGAGCTGTGCCAGCGGATCGGTTCGGACCATTTCGGCCTGCTGTACGACATCTACCACATGCAGATCATGGAGGGCGACATCATCGCCACCATCGGCAAGCATCACGCGTGCTTCAAGCATTACCACACCGCCGGCGTCCCGGGCCGGCACGAGATCGGGGACGATCAGGAGCTCCACTATCCCGCCATCTGTCGCGCGATCCGCGATACCGGTTTCGATGGCTATCTGGCGCAGGAATTCGTTCCTACCGCGCCGGATCCCGTCGGCTCGCTGCGCGAGGCGATCCGCCTCTGCGATGTCTGAAACGCTATCCACCGAGGTGAAGTAGAACCCATGGCAGACAATCATTACGACGCCATCGTCGTTGGCTCGGGCATCAGTGGCGGTTGGGCGGCGAAGGAGCTGACCGAGAAGGGACTCAAGGTCCTGATGCTGGAACGCGGACGCAACATCGAGCACGTCAAGGACTACGTCAACGCGATGAAGGAGGCGTGGGATTTCCCGCATCGCAACCGCCCGACCCAGGCGATGAAGGCCGATTATCCGGTGCTGATGCGCGACTACGCCCTGGTCGAGAACCTGCAGGGGATGTGGGCCAACGAAAAGGAATCGCCCTACACCGAGATCAAGCGATTCGACTGGTTCCGCGGCTATCACGTGGGCGGCCGCTCGCTGATGTGGGGACGGCAGAGCTATCGCCTGTCGGACCTGGATTTCGAGGCGAACCTGAAGGACGGCATCGCCACCGATTGGCCGATCCGTTACGCCGACCTCGCACCCTGGTACGACCACGTGGAGAAGTTCGCCGGCATCGCCGGCACGCGCGAGGGACTGGACGTGTTGCCGGACGGCGAGTTCCTGCCGCCGATCCCATTGAACATCGTCGAGAAGGACGTCGCCGCGCGGATCAAGAAGGCCTTTGGCGGTACCCGGCACCTGATCCACTCGCGTACCGCCAACATCACCCAGCCCAAGGTCGAGCAGGGCCGCGTCAACTGCCAGTATCGCAACAAGTGCATCCTGGGCTGTCCCTTCGGCGCCTATTTCTCGACCCAGGCGGCCACGCTGCCGGCGGCCATGAAGACGGGCAACCTGACCCTGCGGCCGTTCTCGATCGTCAAGGAGGTGCTCTACGACAAGGATCGCAAGCGTGCGCGCGGCGTGGAGATCATCGACGCCGAGAGCGGACAGACCTACCAGTACACGGCCAATGTCGTCTTCCTCAACGCGTCCTCGTTCAATTCGACCTGGCTGCTGATGAACTCGGCCACCGATGTCTGGGATGGCGGCCTCGGGTCGTCGTCGGGCGAGCTCGGGCACAACGTGATGGACCATCATTTCGGCGCCGGTGCCTCCGGCCGGGTCGAGGGCTACGAGGACAAGTACTACTTCGGCCGCCGTCCCTGCGGCTTCTACATCCCCCGGTTCCGCAATGTCGCCATGGACAAGCGCGGTTACCTGCGCGGCTTCGGCTACCAGGGCGGTGCGAGCCGCACCGGCTGGTCGCGCGAGATCGCCGAGCTGAACATCGGCGCCGACCTGAAGGAGGCGCTGACCGTGCCAGGCGACTGGAGCATCGGCATGACCGGATTCGGCGAAATGCTGCCGCACCACGACAACACGATTCGCCTGGATCCGCAGCGCAAGGACAAATGGGGGCTGCCGGTGCTGGCGATGGACGTCGCCATGCGCGAGAACGAAAAGGCCATGCGCAAGGACATGGCCGCCGATGCCGCCGAGATGCTGGAGGCGGCTGGCGTCAAGGACGTGAAGATGCATGATGGCGACTACGCGCCGGGCAAGGGCATCCATGAGATGGGCACCGCACGCATGGGCCGGGATCGCAAGAACTCCGTGCTGAATCAGTACAACCAGGTGTGGGACGCGCCCAACGTCTACGTGACCGATGGCGCCTGCATGACCTCCAGCGGCTGCGTGAATCCTTCGCTGACCTACATGGCGCTGACCGCACGTGCCGCCGATCATGCCGTGCGCGAACTGAAAGCGGGGAACCTGTGATGGAACGTCGCGAACTGCTGAAGATGATCTTCGCCGCCACGGGCGCGGCGATGGTCGGTCTGCCCGCGCTCGCCCCGGCACAGGCGTCGGCCGCGGGGACGAAGGTGCTGTTCTCCGCCGCCGAGATCGGCACGCTGGACGAGATCGCCGAGACCATCCTGCCGCGGACCAAGACGCCGGGGGCGAAAGACGCCGGTGCCGGTGCATTCATGGCGAAATTCGTCACCGACTGCTACACCCCGCGGCAGCAGGCGACGTTCCGCGCCGGCCTGGCCGAGATCGACAAACGTGCCGGCGGCCGATTCGTGTCGCTCACCCCGCAGGCGCGCGCCGAACTGCTGCGCGCCCTGGATGCGGAGGCCAAGGCAAAGGCCGTCGACGTGACCGACACCGGCACCGCCGACGCGGCGGACGCGATGCCGCATCCCTTCACCATGATCAAGCAGCTGACCATCTTCGGCTTCTTCACCTCCGAGGTCGGCGCGACCGAAGTGCTGCGCTACGTCGCCGTGCCGGGCCGCTATGAAGACATCACCTACGTTCCCGGCACGCCCGCCTGGGCCACCGGCTGATGGAGCGCCACGCTTCGCCCTTCCTCCTTTTCCTGGAAACACGATGACCAGAACCCTGCTGATGGCGGCCTGCCTGCTGGCCGTGGCGCCTGCGGTCGCGCAGGCCGACGGCGACCCCGCACGCGATCCTGCCAAGACCGAAGTGTGGAAGCCCGTGCCCGCGACCGTGGCCACGCCCCCGGGCGGCGCGCCCTCCGACGCGATCGTGCTGTTCGATGGCAAGGATCTGTCGGCCTGGGAGTCGGAGCAGGGCGGACGCGTGCCCTGGAGCGTCGCCGACGGCGCGCTGACCGTGGTGCCGGGCAGCAAGGGCATCCGCACCAAGCAGCGCTTCTGCGACATCCAGTTGCATATCGAGTGGCGCACGCCCACCGCGACGCGCGGATTCGACGGCCAGCAGCGCGGGAACAGCGGCATCTTCCTGCAGGAACTGTATGAGTTGCAGGTGCTCGACAGCTACGACAATCCGACCTATGCCAATGGCCAAGCCGGTGCGATCTACAAGCAGGCCATTCCGCTGGTGAACGCCTCGCGTGCGCCGGGCCAGTGGCAGGTGTACGACATCATCTGGACGGCGCCGCGTTTCTCGCAGGGCGGCGGGCTCACGTCACCCGCGCGCATCACCGTCCTGCACAACGGCGTGCTGGTGCAGAACGACACGGTGCTGGCGGGCAAGACCGAATACATCGGCGCGCCGTCGTATGCGCCGCATGGATGCGCGCCGATCTTCCTGCAGGAGCACGATTCCAAGGTCAGCTACCGCAACATCTGGGTGCGCGAGCTGTAGCGCCGGCGCGCAGTCGGCGCCGATCGCCCGAGGCGTGTCGGCGATCCCCGGTATGCCGCGCCCAACGCGGCATACCGGGGAATGGAGGGCGCGCCCTATTGCGCCAGGAAGCTGGCGAGGTCGTCGACCTCCTGTTGCGACAGCTGCGAAAACGGCGGCATCAGCCCGCCGCCGTTGCGGATCTTCTCTTTGATCTGCGCGGGCTGCAGGCGCTTGCCCACGTCGGTCAGCGCGGGGAAGGTGGGCGGGACGCCCGCGCGATTCGCGCCATGGCAGGCCGTGCAATGGTTCGCGTAGAGCTGCGCGCCGGCCGCCGGGTCGTCCTTGGACCAGGCCTTGGGCGCAAGCGTCGCCCCCAGCAGCACCACGGCCATCGTCGTGATCGTTTTCAAGCGGAACTCCTTTGCGTGCTAGCGCTGTGTGCTCGCGGGCAGATGTTCGCGCAGGTACTCCGCCCCGGTCCGGATGACGCTGGCCGGGTCGCGCGGCTGGTCGTGCTCGATGATGTACCACTGCACGCCGCTCGCCGCCGCGGCAGGCAGGATCGCGTTCCAGTTCAGCACGCCCTTGCCGACCGCGGCGAAGCCGCCTTCGTCTTGGGCCTGGCCTTTCGGTGCGTTGTCCTTGGCGTGGACCGCGAACATGCGGCCCTTGAACTTGCCCAGCATCGTCGCCGGGTCGTAGCCCGCGCGCGCGACCCACGCCAGGTCCAGCTCGGTCTTGAGATCGGGGCCGGCCGCGGCGAACAGCAGTTCCAGGCCGGTCTTGCCATCGAAATCGACCAGCTCGAAATCGTGGTTGTGATAGGCCAGGCGCATGCCCTTGGCGCGTGCCCGCGTCGCGAGCTGGCCCAGCTCCTTGCCCAGTGCGGTCCAGCCTGCGGCATCGGTGGGCCGCTCCTTCTGGTCCAGGTAAGGCACCACCAGCGTCGTGTTGCCGATCGAGCGGTTGAAGGCCACCGCGCCGTCCAGGTCCTTGCGCAGGTCGGCCAGCTGCACGTGCGAGGAGATCGCCTTGATCGAATACTTGTCCAGCAGTTGCTTGAGTTCCACCGCGCTCATGTTCTGCGTGCCGACCGTTTCCACCGCGCCCACGCCGGCGTCATGGACGATCTTCAACTGTTGGTCGAGCGTGCCGGCGTTGCGCAGCGAGTACATCTGCACTGCGATGGGGGCCTCCTGGCCGGCGGCGTCGCGTGCGAAGGCGGGCAGGGCCGCGAAGAGCAGCAGTGCGAGGGTTGCGGTTCTGCGTGTCGCTGTGTTCATCAGGAAGTCCTCCCGGGAGTCAGTCGATGGATGTCCAGCCGCGTGTCCTGGCCGATGTGATGACGCGATCGACGATCAGCGCCGAGCGCAGCCCGTCGTCGAAGGTGGGCAGGCCGTCCGGCCGCTCGCCGTCGATGGCGCGGTAGGTGTCGGCGACGAACGCCTCGAAGCAATCGCCGTAGCCCTGCGCGTGCCCGGCCGGCAGCGTCGCCAGCCGGCGTTGTTCGGCGCTGCCGGCACCCGGTCCGCGCACGAAGACTTCCTCGCGCTGGTCGGGCCGGCCGATCCACAGGCGTTCGGCGTCCTCCTGGTCGAACGCCACGCTGGCCTGGGCGCCATCGATCTCGAACCAGAGGCGGTTGCGGCGCCCCGCCGAGACCTGGCTGACCGTCAACGAGGCCAGCGTGCCCGCGCCGGTTCGGAGCATCGCCATGGCCACGTCCTCGCTGGAGACCGCCTGCATCGCGCCGCCCGCCGCCGGCGTGGTGAAGCTCTGCCCGGTGTTGGTGCCGCGCTCGGCGATCACCGTCGCGAACGCCGCGCTGACCTCGGCGAAGCGCTCGCCGCTCACCCATTCCACCAGGTCGCACCAGTGCGAGCCGATGTCGGCGAATACGCGCGACGTGCCGCCCAGCGACGGGTCCACACGCCAGTTGTTGCTGGCCGGATCCAGCAGCCAGTCCTGCAGATAGCTGCCGTGGATCAGGCGCAGCGGCCCCAGTTCGCCCTGGGCGATGCGGGCGCGCGCCTCGCGGACCACCGGGTGGTAGCGGTAGACGAAGGGCACCGTGGCGACCAGCCCGGTCGCGCGGGCCAGGGCCGCTAGCGCCCGCGCATCCTCCAGCGTGGTGGCCAGCGGCTTCTCGCAGATCACGTGCTTGCCGGCGTCCAGCGCCGCCTGTGCCATGGCGCGGTGCAGATGGTTGGGCGTGCAGACGTGCACAACCTGCACCTGCGGATCGGCGACCACCTCCTCGATATCGCGATACGCATGCGGGACATCCCACGATTGCGCCACCTCGCGTGCGCGCTGCGGGGACGAGGCGGCGACGCCGCGGACCGAGGCGCCGGCCAGCAGTGCCGCGCGACGGTGCACGGCGCCGATCATGCCGGTGCCGACGATGGCGATTCCAAGCTTGGGCATCGGGGGGACCCTCAAGGTGCGGAGCGTGCGGCCGCGACGGCGGGCCGGTCGCGGAACAGCAGCAGGAAGGCGACCAGCACAAGCAGCGCGACGCCGGCCGGGAACAGCCAGATCTGCCGCCAGTCCGGGCCCGCCGCGGTGGTGTAGTGCTCCACCACGGCGCCGGACAGGAAGGTGCCGATCAGCATGCCCACCCCGTACGTGGCCAGGGTGATGAAGCCCTGTGCGCTGCTGCGTGCGGCGGGGCCGGCATGCGCATCGGTGTAGATCTGGCCGGTGACGAAGAAGAAGTCGTAGCAGATGCCGTGCAGCACGATGCCGATCACCAGCAGCGAGAAGCCGCCGCCCGCATCGCCGAAGGCGAACATCGCATAGCGCACCACCCACGCCGCCATGCCCACCGCCAGCATCGTCTTGACTCCCAGCCGCACGAACAGGAACGGCATGGCCAGCATCAGCAGGACTTCGGACACCTGGCCCAGCGACTGCAGGCCGGCCGCGCCGCGCACGCCCAGGTCGTTGAGATAGGGGTTGGTGAAGTTGTAGTAGAACGCCAGCGGGATGCAGATGGCGATGGAGGCCAGGAAGAACACCAGATAGGAGCGCGACTTCAGCAGCCGCAGCGCGTCCAGCCCCAGGATCTGTCCCAGCCCGGCATCGCGCTGTCGCGCCAGCGGCGGCGTGTGCGGCAGGGTGAAGGCGTACAGGCCCAGGGCCAGCGAGGCCAGCGCCGCCATCCGGAACGTCAGCTCGAGCCGATGCGCCTGCTCCCAGCCCAGCCAGCCGATCAGCACGCCGGCCACGATCCAGCCGACGCTGCCGGCCACGCGCACCGGCGGGAACTGCTTTTCCGGCGCTTGCATGTGCCGCATCGCCACGCTGTTGGCCAGCGCAAGCGTCGGCATGAACAGCAGCATGTAGCCCATGACGCAGGCGAAGAACACGCCGAAGCTCGTCGCCGTGGATGCCAGCCACATGAGTACCGCGCCGGCGAGATGCAGCACTCCCAGGATGCGCTGCGCCGCGAAGTAGCGATCGGCGATCAGGCCGACCAGGAACGGCGCGACGATGGCGCCGATGGACTGGCTGAGGAACGCCGTCGCCACCTGGCTCGCGCTGGCGTGCAGCGGCCCCTGCACCAGATAGGTTCCCATGGTCACGAACCATGCCCCCCAGATGAAGAACTGCAGAAACATCATCGCGCCCAAGCGCGACATGGTGTGCGTCATGGCGTCCCCTCCCAGGGCGGTAATGACTCAGGTTCCCAGCATGCGGCGCAGCGACGCCGGATCGGCGCCGCTGCCGGCAAAATCGTCGAAGGCGCGTTCGGTCACGCGGATGATGTGGTCGCGAATGAACGCAGCCCCCTCACGCGCCCCATCTTCCGGATGCTTCAGGCAGCACTCCCACTCCAGCACCGCCCAGCCCGGGAAATCGTATTGCGCGAACTTGGAGAAGATCGCCTTGAAATCGATCTGGCCATCCCCGAGCGAACGGAACCGCCCCGGACGATCGATCCAGTCCTGGTAGCCGCCATAGACGCCGCTGCGCGCGCTGGCGCGATACTCCGCGTCCTTGACGTGGAAGATGCCGATGCGCGCGTGGTAGCGATCGATGAAACCCAGGTAGTCCATCTGCTGCAGCAGCAGGTGGCTGGGGTCGTACAGGATCTTGGCGCGGGGGTGCTGGTCGACCACGTCGAGGAAGCGCTCGAAGGTGGCGCCGTCGTGTAGGTCCTCGCCCGGGTGGATCTCGAAGCACAGGTCCACGCCGCAGGCGTCGAAGGCATCCAGGATCGGACGCCAGCGCCGGCCGAGCTCGGCGAAGGCTTCTTCCACCAGTCCGGGCGGGCGTTGCGGCCAGGGATAGAAGTAGGGCCAGGCCAGCGCGCCGGAAAACGTGGCATGCGCCGTCAGTCCCAGGCGCTGGCTGGCCTTGGCGGCCAACTGCAGCTGCTCCACCGCCCAGGCCTGGCGGGCGGCGGGGTTGCCGCGCTTGTCCGGCGGTGCGAAGCCGTCGAACAGGCCGTCGTAGGCGGGGTGGACGGCGACCAGCTGTCCCTGCAGGTGGGTGGACAGCTCGGTGATCTGCAGGCCATGCCCGGCCAGCATGCCGGCGAGGTCGTCGCAGTACGCCTGGCTGTGCGCGGCCTGGGCCAGATCGAACAGGTGGGGCGCGCTGGTCGGTACTTGTAGGCCAGAATAGCCCAGGCCCGCGGCCCATTCGGCCAGCGTGTCCAAGCGATTGAAGGGAGGTGTGTCGGCGATGAACTGTGCCAGGAACAGCGCTGGACCCTTGAGCGTCTTCAACGTGATTCGCCCTCATGCAATCGATTGAATCATCCTAGCATGGGCCTCCCGCAAGACCCGTTGTGCACTGCACAGCAGACACAAGAGTTCAGTTCATGGCGACAACCATCTACGACATCGCAAAGCACGTCGGCGTCACCGCGGGCACGGTGTCGCGGGCGCTTTCCCGGCCGGAAAAAGTCCTGCCCGCCACGCGCGCGCGCATCGAGCAGGCCGCCGCCGCGCTGGGCTATGTCCCCAACACGGTGGCCAGGACGCTCAAGACCCAGCGCAGCGGCAAGCTCCTGGTCACCGTCCCGGACATCGCCAATCCCTTCTTCGCACAGATCCTGCAGGGGGCGGAAGACGCCGCGCAGGCGGTCGGCTACGCCGTGCTGCTGGGCGATACCCAGCATCAGCCCGACCGCGAGGAGCGCTACGCGCAGATGCTCCCACGCAACGAGGCGGACGGCCTGATCGTGCTGGGGCACCGCTTGCCGCCGACGGCGCGTGAGATCGTCAAGCAGCAGGGCGGCGCCGCGCCGGTGGTCAACGGCTGCGAGTTCGACCCGGCGCTGGGGATTCCCAGCGTCCACATCGACAACGCGGCCGCCGCGCGCGCCGTGATGGAACACCTGTATGGACTGGGGCACGCACGGATCGCCGTGGTGGGCGGTCCGCCCGACAATCCCTTGCATCAGCAGCGACTGGAAGGAGTTCGCGCCTGCGCCAAGGCGCGCGGCCGCCTGCGCAACCTGACCGTCGTGCCGGGCGACTTCTCCGTGGAATCAGGCCATGCGGCGGCGGTGACGCTGTTGGGTCGTACACCCGCGCCGACCGCGATCTTCTGCTTCAGCGATCAGATGGCACTGGGCGCCCTGGCGGCCTGCCGGGACCTGGGAATCCGCGTGCCGGACGACCTGTCCATCGTCGGCTTCGACGACCTGGCCTCGTCCAGTTACCTCACGCCGCCATTGACGACCATCAGGCAGCCGATGCGGGAGATCGGTGTCCGCGCGGTCAACCTGCTGCTTGCCATCATCGAACGGGTGGACGTGCCGCTGCAGCAGACGCTGGACTTCAGCTTGATGGTGCGCGGGTCGACCGGCGCGCCGAGACAGTAGATGACGTCAGGGCGGCGGCGATGCACCTGACCGGTGCGCGCCGCCGTTTCCGCGGCAGACGACGGGCGTGCGGCCTCCGGGCAGCGCGCTTTTTCAGTTTCCAGCCCCGGCATCGCCGGAGGTTGGCGCCCAGCTTCCGGTGCGCCATCGGACAAACGCCCAGATTAGACTTCACGCGTACGTCACGCCAACAGGAACAGGGGAACAGGGAATGAAGAGGGGACTGCGCGCAGTCGCGTTGTTGTGTCTGCTGGGAGCGGGGAATGCATGGGCGCAGGTGGATCTGGCGCCGTATCTGGTCAAGGAGCAGGTCGAAACGCTGAAGTTGTCGCCGACCGGCGAGTACTACGCGGCGACGGTGCCGCTGGAGGATCGGACCGCGCTGGCGATCATGCGCCGTTCCGACAACAAGATCGTCGGCAGCTTCTCGATGGAGAAGAACACGCACGTCTCCGATTTCGTGTGGGTCAACGACACGCGCGTGCTGTTCGACATGGTCCAGAAGATCGGGCAGCGGGACCGGCCGTGGGGGACCGGGGAACTGTTCGCGATCAACGCCGATGGCGGCGCGGCGGAGTTGTTGGTGGGCCAGCGCGTGACCGGCAACGGGCCGGGGACGCTGATCCAGACCAAGAAGGTGGAGAAGGTTGCCGCGTATTTCGTTGGTTCGCTGCCCGGCGACGACCGCAACGTCATCATCCAGGCGCAGCCGTTCAGCACCAGCCAGGATCCTTACAGTCGCACCGAAATCATGGACGTCTATAGCGGCCGCCGGCGGTTGCTGACCGGTTCGCCCAAGGTGCGCGGCGCGGATTTCTACAGCGATGAGCAAGGCAAGGTGCGCTTTGCCTTGGGCGCGGATGCCGACAATGCCAAGAAGCTCTTCTATCGCGATGCGCAGGGCAGCGACTGGAAGCTGATCAATGACGAAAACGTCAGCCATCACGTGGAGACGCCGATCGGTTTTTCCGAGGATGGGCGTGTCGCCTACCTTCGGGTCGAGCAGGCCAAAGGTAGCGACGCGATCGAGTCCTGGAACACAGACACCGGCGAGCGCAAGGCGGTGGCGCGTGATGCACTGGCAGATCCCTATCGGATCATGTATCGCCATGGCACCCATGTCCCGGTCGGGATCGAAGTGCTGGGCGACAAGCCGCGGAGCCTGTTTTTCGATGACGCCTCGCCCGAAGCCAAGACCCAGCGCTCGCTGGAAGCGGCCTTCCCTGGGCAGGCAGTCTATGTCACCTCCAGCACGCGCGACGGCCGGCTCAACCTAGTCAACGTGCAGTCCGGTCGCAATCCGGGCGAGTTCTACCTGTTCGACACCGTCGCCAAGAAGGCCGATTTCGTGTTCGCCCGCCGTGCTGCACTGCAGCCGCCGAAGCTGGCCGAGGTGCGGCCGATCGTGTTGCAGGCGCGAGATGGCCTGCCACTGCATGGGTTCGTGACCCTGCCGGCGGCGGCCAAGTCCGGCAAGGTGCCGATGGTGGTGATGCCGCATGGCGGACCGTTCGGGATCTTCGACAACGGCATGTTCGATGAGGATGCGCAGATCCTGGCCAGCGCCGGTTACGCGGTGCTGCAGGTCAATTATCGGGGTTCCGGCAATTACGGGCGCGCGTTCCAGCAGGCCGGCGCAGGCCAATGGGGCGGCAAGATGCAGGACGACGTCACCGATGCCACCCGCTGGGCGATCGACCAAGGTATCGCGGACCCGCAGCGCATCTGCATGTACGGCGCCAGCTACGGCGCCTATGCGTCGTTGATGGGCGTGGCCAAGGAGCCGACGCTGTATCGCTGCGCGGCCGGCTATGTCGGTGTCTACGACCTGCCGATGATGTATGTCAGGGGCGATGCCCAGCTGCGCGATGCCAGCCAGAATTTCTTGCGCGAATGGATGGGGACGGGCGATGGATTGGCCGCGATTTCGCCGGTCAATCTGGCCGACAAGATCAAGGTGCCCGTGTTCCTGGCGGCGGGTGGCGAGGACGAGCGTGCGCCCATCCAGCATTCCAAGAAGATGGAAGCGGCGTTGAAGAAGGCAGGGGTGCCGGTGGAAACGCTGTACGTCCCGACCGAGGGCCATGGCTTCTACACCGAGGCGCATCGTCGCGAGTTCTACACCCGGCTGCTGGCGTTCCTGAGCAAGTCGCTGGGCGGTGCGCAGGCGGCGCCGGCGGCAGCGAAGCCGTAAGGGGCTGTCGCCTGACACTCCGGCCGAGGCGCCAGGCGCCACTGCTGTGCGGTATCAGTGCGGTCCGGTACTTCCGGACCGCACTGACGCTGGTTGGACTCGATAGCTCAGCGTGAGCGACTGGCACTGGCACTTCGAGTTCATACCGAATTGGTCACCTGCTTCCATGGCTGGTCGATCTTGCCGTTCAGCCGGAATGGGTAGAGGCGGTGCGCATACTTGACCGCCGCCTCGATGACGTCGAGGTCTCGCCGCCCTGGCTTCGCCTGCTGCATGGGATTGTCAGGCAAACTGCCGAACGAAGCGCTCCAGCCAAAGGAACGAGATCAATGGTGCCGTCAGCGGACGCGCGCGCGTCGCCACCAACTCGTCCAGTAGTTGGAGGACGGCGTCTCGGTTGACCAAGCCCAAGTCGGCGAGGGCGCATTCGCTCAACTGCATGGCGATCGTCTTGGCGTGATGTGCGATCAACTCCGGGAGCACATGCGCGAATGTTTCCTTGCAATAATTCCGCGGAAATATGTCGTCTACGTTGGCCCGTAAATAGCGCCACATCGTTTCTCGCTCTTTACGGCACTCGAGGGGGAGGCCCCGACAGAAAGCCACCAGATGTGGATCGCTTAAGGGATTGACCGGCCAGAGGCCTCGCCTAAGCAGATGGGGAGCCTGGCACGCGTTCGACGCCAATACGGATGCAGACAACAGGCCGGTGGGAGCATCAAATCCACTGATCGAACGCGATGCAGTGAGCGCTCGGGGCGTCAACAACAGGTTCGCGCGACGTTTGGCTTCTGCAGCCACCCCGCTGCCGGGACCTGCGCTGGGATGTTCCTCGTTCCGGTACATTGGGAACAGCTGGTCTCCGCCAATACCGGTGAAAAGCCATTCGCTTTCCTGTGCTTGAGCGCAGTCCCACAAATGTTCGAACGCTTCGAGATAGAACTCGACAAGGGGATAGTCCGGTCGAGCCGCGCTCGGTTGCAGATCGAGCGTTGGTGGGAATGAAACGATAGGGATGCTCGTGTCGCGAAGGCCGAGCTTTTCAACAAGCATGCGACGGCGTTGTGCCTGGTTTTGACTGTCTCCCTCGTCGAGCAAGATTCCAAAGCTCAGGATGTTGTCATGCGATCGCGTCAGAGCGCATGCAACCGTCGCCGAATCCATGCCCCCACTCAACTCCGTGGCCACCCGCTTCGACGCGGGACGAATCGAAATGGCACGATGCAACAACTGCTCGAATCGCTCTACGCCGTAGTCGATCAGTTCTTCTTGGGAAGGCGATCCGATTTCAGCAGGCGAAGGATAGACGTAACGCGTCTTGGCCGGCTCGGCGTAAAGCGTGGCGCGTTCTGTCAGCATTACGACACCCGAACACAACTGTCTGGCGGAGTAGTCCGCGTTAAGTGCGAGACGCCGACTGGCCATCTCCAGGTCGATGGTGGTGAGTCGGGAAAAAAAGTCGGCCAGATCGTAGGAGATTTCTACTGCGTCATCGGTGACCCGGCAATAGACCGGCGCCGATGCGAGAAGGCCCGCGCGCAATTTCAGTCGGGATCCGGCCTGGGCCACTTCGATCATGAGATAATCAAGCGGCCATAGCAGAGCCTCTTTGTATAGCCGGTTGAATTGATCGGCATCGACCAGCACGCCCGTATCGTCTTTTTTCCATTCGACGTCCGTGCAGCGCTCGCGTACCGTCGCGAACCACTGTCCCTGCGTGCGAACCACGACGGTTTCCAGCGCAGGGTGACGGTAGGGCGCGATCTGGCTGTTCCCGAGACACAGGATACTGTCCTGCCACACCGGGGAATGTTCGAGGTCGGAAAAAGCGACGTTGGCCTTGATCATGGCGACGCGGCTGCCTGCGATCGGCGTCGGATGGTTATCGCGCTTTAGAACAGAAGAGCGCCGCCTGATGGCGGCGCTCTTTATCGCGATGCCTTTGGTGCAATCGCCGTCGTTTTAGCCGCCAGGTTGCGTGGAGTACCCGCGAGAATCCTCACCAAGATAAGGCTTCATCTCGCAGACGCCAGGCGCTGCGATATTTTGCATGGGCGCGTCGAGCTGGATAGCGAAAGGATTGGATGGAGAATCTTGTTTCTCAAGCTTGCCATCTTGGATTTTCATCACAAAGCTCCTTTTCTAGATGTCGTCATGCGGCGACGAGCAGAACCTAGCACCGCGCCTGTAGCAAGACAAGATCTTTAAGATTTCAATAGTTTCATATGAAAATATTGTATTGAGAGGTTCAAATGCCGATCTGCGTTGCCCATGCACCACTAATGCGCATTGAGGCGACGCTGGGGGCTGTGTGCCGGTGGGGAGGATGTACGCCCCGGCGGGGGGGCATGGATTCCATGCCGAAGCGCATCGCTGGGCGTTCTACACTCGCGCGCTGGAACTGCTGAGTGCTCGCTGTGCAGCACGTAGGCGGTGCCGGCGTCGGCCAAACCGTGAGCGCTTGCACCTGACCATGTGCGCTCCAGGCGGCCGCGTCGCTGTTGCACTGGCTCTGGTTGGATCTGTGGCGCAGCACGACTAGCAGGACTTATCGCCGAGGTCGTCCTTGACCATGCGAAATGCGCTGTGTCGATGTGAAACGGTTGCGTCGCCGCTCGGGCGACACAACCCCTCAACGCACCCCGTGCATCATCCGCCGCAGCAGCGGCGCGGCGAGGAAGGCCAGTACTGCGCAAGCCACGCCGATCCACAGCAGCAGCCAGAACAGGTGGGCGTACTTGGCCGCGGCGTCGGCGACGTTGAGGGTCTGGCCATCCGGCACCTCGATCGCGGCCAGCTTGCCGAACAGCGCCGCCAGCGCCTCGGAGAACGCCGTGGCCAGGAACCAGGTGCCCATCATCAGGCTGACCACGCGCGGCACCGCGAGTTGGGTCACCGCCGACAGGCCGACCGGCGACAGGCACATTTCGCCGGCCTCCAGCACGAAGTAGGCCAGCACCAACCACCACACGCTCGCCATCTGGCCGGTCGCGCCGACCTGTTGCGCGGCCAGTGCCAGTGGCACGAAGGACAGGCCGGCCAGCAACAGCCCCATCGCCGACTTGGCCGGCTTGGACGGCTCGTGTCCGCGCCGCGCCAACCACGCCCACAGCGCGGCGAACAGCGGCGCCAGCAACACCAGGAACAGCGCGCCCAGATAGGTCAGGGAGCCGGCGGTCTGCGGCAGCACCAGGCAGTCGCGGATCAGGAACAGCAGCATCAACGCGCTGACCGCGACGAACAGCCGCCGCGGCGCCGACGAGGCGGGGCGGCGGTCGGACAGCGAGGCCGCCAGCACGAAGCCCAGCGGCGCCAGCAGCAACGAGGCGATCGACCAGGGCAGGGGCGTGCCGCCGCGGATCACCAGCGACGGCACGATGTCCTTGGTCATCAGCCGGTCGGTGAAGGTGACCCACGAGCCGTAGGTCTGCTCGTACAGGGTGAAGTACACCAGCGCCATCGCGATCAGCACCATCAGCGCGATCATCTGCTGGCGCTGCACCGGGGTGCACTGGGTGCCGGTGAACCAGGCGAACCACAGCAGCACCGCGCCGAGCACCAGCAGCATCAGCAGCAGGGCCAGGGAGATTTCCCCGCCCAGGCTGAAGGCACCGTTGGCCGCGGCCCACATCAGCGCGGCCACCGGCAGCACGCCCAGCACGGCGCACAGGTAGATCGCCCATTCGCGCGGCACGCCGAGCACGCGCTCGCGCAGTAGCGCCGGCTGCGCCGGTTCGGCGTGGCCGTGCAGGTATTTCTGGCCCCACAGGAACATGCCCAGGCCGAGCAGCATGCCGATGCCGGCCGCGCCGAAGCCGTAGCGCCAGCCGTAGGCCTCGCCGAGGAAGCCGCAGACCACCGAGGCGAACAGCGCGCCGAGATTGATGCCGGCGTAGAACAGCGAGAAGCCGGCGTCGCGGCGCGGGTCGTCGGCCGGATACAGCTTGCCGACGATGGTGGAGATGTTGGGCTTGAGGAAGCCCACGCCCATGATGATCAGCGCGAGCGACAGGTAGGTCACGCCCAGGGATGCGGTGTCGCGCACCACTTCGCCGTTGACCCGTGTGGCGGCGTGACCCTCGAAAGCCATGCCGATGTGGCCGAGCACCAGCAGCAGGCCGCCGAACACCACCGCCTTGCGCATGCCGAGCCAGCGGTCGGCGAGCAGACCGCCAAGCACCGGCACGCAGTACACCAGGCCGCCGTAGGCGCCGAGCAGGTCGAGCCCGGCGTCGTCGCCGAACAGGTGGTACTTGGTGAGGTACAGCAGCAGCAGCGCCTTCATGCCGTAGAAGGAGAAGCGCTCCCACATCTCGGTGAAGAAGCAGACGTAGACGCCCTTGGGATGGCCGAGGAAATCGTCGCGCGCGTCGCGCAGCGGCAGGGAGGACACGGACACGGCGACTCTCGGCGCAGGAAGGCAGCGGCGGAGTATAGGCGCGCGGGCGCCTGCGCGAATGGCGGCGCGCGGCATGGATGGTTCGGCGGCGGGCGTACCCTCACCCCAACCCCTCTCCCGGTGGGAGAGGGGCTGGCGCCGTTCCTTCTCCCCCTCGGGAGAAGGTGCCCCGCAGGGGCGGATGAGGGTCGGGCTGCGCCTGCGTGGCTGGGTGTGCTGCGTGCCGCCGTACCCTCACCCCAACCCCTCTCCCGGTGGGAGAGGGGCTGGCGCCGTTCCTTCTCCCCCTCGGGAGAAGGTGCCCCGCAGGGGCGGATGAGGGTCGGGCTGCACCTGCATGGCTGGGGCGCGCTGCGTGCGCCGTACCCTCACCCCAACCCCTCTCCCGGTGGGAG